>CAYQUY010000041.1:473-9210 GCA_964420755.1 uncultured Anaerolineaceae bacterium | reverse complement strand
TCTCCCCAATCTGCCCGCGCCTCGCCTCGATCCAGCGCTCGGCTTCCGGCGTCATCTCGATGCGGCAAGCCTCCCCCTCTGCGTCGTGGCCCGCCAGCAAGCAGGCAAAGCCGTCGAGGTAGATCGGATCGCTCGGCCGGCAGTAGGTGGCCTGCCCCGCCACAAGGGTGCAGCGAAACCAGCCCTGCTCGACCTCGATCTCCACCCCCACACTGACGATGCTCGGATCGTAGGACCCAACCATCACCTGACGGGGCACCGAGAGCATTTCCCGGACAGGGTTGAGGGCCCCCAGGTGGAGCTCCATGGCCTCCTCACGGCTGATTCCCTCCTCGCTCGCCGTCATTGCCCGCCGGATCAGGCCAACGACGTTCTGCTGAGGCTCGCGCAGCTGGCGGTTGTTGGCGGTGTCGGCAAGCGCTCCTGCGGCGATCATGAAGGGGATGCAACTCGCCAGGGCGAGGCCCCGGGAGATGCGCGAAAACGAAGACTGGGCGTGATCCAAGGCCACGAGCTCAAGCAGGCCGGCGATGCCTGCGAGAGCGGCCACCAGCACATTGATGACGGCGGAGCGGGCGTGAGCGACTTCGACCACGGGGTAGATGGCGATCCCCTGGAAACGAGGGTTCAGCCACCCGATCAGCCAGGTGACACCCTGGAACGGGAGGTAGCCTGCCAGCCAGCCAAAGGCGAGGCCGGCCAGCGCCCAGCCAACCAGGCCGACCAGGCTGCGATCGAGGACAGCCACAATCCAGCCGATGGCTCCCCCGATAACCAGGCAGAATGCCGTCCCGACGACGAACTTGAACCAGGGACAATAGCTCGAGACTCCGGCGAGGGAAAGCGCGTCGCATCCCCAGGCCACCAGCGCGAAGGCCAACCCTGATATGAGGCCAAAGAGCAATCCGTCCAGCCGGCTGCGTGCCCGCAGCCCAGCGTCCGGTGGTTGTGCATTCATGGAGATTCCCGGGGCTACATCCGCCCAGATTGAGCGCAATATCCCGAAGTTTACCACCCGATGCAAGGGCTGGTTCAACGACCGGTTCCACCCACGACCTATACATGAGCCGGTTCCGGCACCCGAGGGCCAGCCCGACAGCAGGGAATGACGCCCTCGGCCGCCTCTGTGTGAACCGGGATGCCCCCAATGCGGCATGCACCCTGGGCGATCGCACGCTCGCAAGGCCGCATGGCAGATGTGTATCGACTCAGGCTAATGGCGCGTCGGCTCTTCTGGGCACATCCCGCCCGACGCATAGCGCACCAGAACTGGTGGCCGTCATCCCATGGGCGTGATCCGCGTCTCCTTAGCGGTTCATCTCCCAGATGATTCTCAGCCCGTCAAGCGTCAGCCAGGGGGCGATGATCTCGATCACCTTCGTCTCGGCAGCGATGATCTCGACCAAACCTCCCGTGCCGATGACCTTCATCTTGGGTCCTAGCTCAGCCCGGAACCGGGCGACCATCCCCTCGACCAATCCGACGTAACCGAAAAGAAGGCCGGACTGCATGGCGTGCACCGTGTTGCGGCCGATAGCCGATGGTGGCCGGGCAAGCTCCACCCGAGGCAGCTTGGCCGTTTGCTGGAACAGCGCCTCCGCTGCGATGCCGATGCCCGGTGCGATGGCGCCCCCAAGGTAGTCCCCCTCGGCTGAGACGGCATCGAACGTAGTGCCGGTGCCGAAGTCCACGACACATGCCGGGCCGCCATACAGGCGCCGGACCGCGGCCGCATCCACCACGCGGTCGGCGCCGACCGCCTTGGGGTCTTCATAACGGATGCGGACCCCAGTCTTGACCCCGGTGTCAACCACCAAGGCCCGCTGCCCCAGGTATTTGTCGCAGGCGGAGAGGACGGTGCTGGTGAGCGGGGGAACCACAGAGGCCAAGGCGATCCCCTCGATCTCGCCCGGTTTGGTTTCGGCGTGCTCCAGCAGTCCCAGGATCTGCAAGCCGTACTCGTCGGGCATGCGTTCATGTGCCGTCGCCAGCCGCCATGCGGTCATCAACTCCTCGCCGCGGTAGAGTCCGAGGGTGATGTTCGTGTTACCGATATCGATCATGAGCAACATGGACGCACCTCCTCGAGCGGATTCCCTGCCGGTCATGGCGCGCACCTACGATTGTCAGCCGGATTCGCCCTCCCCGACGACGATGTTGTCGATCAGCACTGTCTTGCCGATGTAAACCGCCATCGAGAGAAGGGCATGCTCTGTCGGACCAGATAGCTCTTCCAGTGTCGCCGGATCAGCGGCCGAGACATACACGGGGCGGGCGAGCGGCTCCTGCGCCAGCGTCTCTGACAGGATCCCGCGCAGCCGGTCGGCGCGACGCTCCCCGGCGGCGAATGCCTCCCCGGCGGCAAAGAGGGCTCGGGAAAGCACCGTCGCCGCCCGGCGCTCTTCCGCCGCCAGGTAGAGGTTGCGGCTCGACATCGCCAGCCCGTCTTGCTCCCGCACCGTCGGGCAGACGACAACCTCGATCGGGAAGTTCAGATCGTGGGTCATGCGCTGAATCACAACGGCCTGCTGGGCGTCCTTCTGGCCGAAGTATGCCCTTTGGGGCTGGAAGGCATTGAACAGCTTGGCAACCACAGTCGCCACACCGCGGAAGTGGCCCGGACGTCGCTCGCCCTCCAGTCCCTGGCTGACCCGTTCCACCGTCACCCACGTCTGAAAACCTGGCGGGTACACTCCCTCGGCCGACGGCGTCCAGACGAGGTCCACGCCCTCTCGCCCGAGCATGCCCAGGTCTCGCTCCAGGTCACGCGGGTAGGCCGCCAGGTCCTCCTGTGGACCAAACTGGGTGGGGTTGACGAAGATGCTCACGGCGACGCTGGCGCACTCGGCCCGCGCCCGCTGCACGAGCGACAGGTGACCCTGGTGCAGGTAGCCCATGGTGGGAACCAACCCCAGAGGGTTTGCGAGAGCGGCTCGCGCGGTCCGCAGATCGGCAAGCGCGGTGACGACTTTCATCATTCAACTCCTTCCGGAAGGGGCGCCTGGCTCCGTATCAACATCCACAGGATCCGGTTGACCGGTGTCGGGATCCCCAGCCGATCCGCTTCGCGCACGACAGCGCCGTTGATGGCATCGATCTCGGTGGGGCGTCCGCGCTCGACATCCTGCAGCATGGAGGAGCGATTGGCCGCCGTCCGGCGAGCCACCTCTGCTACCTGGGCGGCCGGGTCTGCGAAGGGGAGGCATATACCTCGGGCCAGTGCCACCCCCACCGCCTCCGCCGCAGCCTCGATGGCCACCTCCCAGGCACCCGCTCGGGCAGGGTTGAGCAGTTGCCCATTCGGCATCCGGAGCAGCGCTGTCACCGGGTTGATGGCCGCGTTGACGACGAGCTTCCCCCAGGCCAGGCCATCGACGTCCTCCCTTGTCTCCACGGCAAAGCCTGCCGCACGAAGGAGGTTGGCAAGTGCTTCAAGGCGGGGATGGGCTATCAGGTAGATGGGGCCGTCGCCACCGGCGCGTACCCTTCCCGGCGCGAGCAGCGTCGCCCCCAGCGTGGTCACCCCCAACGCCGACCGCTCCTTACCGAGCCGCACCTGGAGGCACTCCAGGTTCCCCAGCCCATTTTGCAGCGTGAGAGCGATCCCATCAAGCGCCAAGCAAGTTTCCAGCTGCCGGGCGACAGCGGCGGTCTGCCAGGACTTCACCAGGACGACCGCCAGGCGCGCCCCGGCGCACTCCTCGGGCCGCGCCGCGACCCGCACCACGGCCGTTCGCCTTCGACCATCCTCCTCCAGCTCGATGCCGTGTGCCCGGAGCGCGGCCAGGCCATCGGGCCAGCTCCCGAGAAGGGTGGTCTCGGCGACGGCCGCCAGCCGGGCTCCGAAGAGACAGGCCATGGCGCCGGTTCCGACAATGAGAATGGATTCTCTAGGCACCGTCTGCACCATCCGTGGCAAGGACGGAGGATCCCCGCAGGCGCCTGAGCCATTCTGGCGGCCGCCCCGCAGGCCTCGCCCCTACCCGACCTCTTTTAGAAGCTCTTCCCATTCCGCGTCCGGCATGTCGATCGTATGCTCCGGGGCTGGGAAGGCTCGAGCCTCAACATCGGCCTTGAAGGCAGTGAAGGCACGGTGCATCTCGGCATGAAGGTTCGCGTACTTCCGGACGAATCGTGGGGTGAAGCGGTCGAACAAGCCGAGAACGTCGTGAGTGACCAGGACCTGGCCATCACAGCCAATTCCGGCTCCGATGCCGATGGTTGGAATCTCGAGGCGTTCGCTGACCAGTCGTGCCAGTCGGCCCGGGACCGACTCCAGCACAATCGAGAAGCAGCCGACGTCCTGGAGTGCCAGGGCGTCCTCGAGCAGCGCCTTGGCGGGCAAGGCCTTTGTCGCCTGAGGCCGAAAGCCGCCCAGCTGGTGCACCGACTGCGGGGTCAGCCCCAGATGTCCCATGACCGGGATTCCGGCCTCGAGGATCGCCCGGATGACCGGCAGCCGCTCCCTTCCCCCTTCCACCTTGACCGACTCCATCCCGCCTTCCTGCAGGAATCGGCCGGCATTGCGCACGCCCTCCTCGACGGAAACTTGGTACGAGAGGAAGGGCATATCGCCAGTCAACAAAGCGTAGCGCGTCCCCCGGGCGACGGCTTTGCAGTGGTGGATCATCTCGTCCATCGTCACCTGCAGCGTGTTCTCATGGCCGAGGACGACCATCGCCAGCGAATCGCCGACGAGAATCATGTCGAAGCCGGCCCGATCGATCGCCTGGGCGGTGGCGTAGTCATAGGCGGTGAGCATGGTGATCGGGAGGCCTTGCCTCTTCTTCTGGCGCACGGCGAGCGTGGTGACCTTCTTGCGTTCGGGGGATGGGGGGAGAGTGGACATGGCTATCTCCTTCGCCGAGTGAGATGCCGTGGGCAGGGAGACGGCGCCCGCCTGGCAGGCGGGCGCCGGAAGTATGCTCATCCTGCCGTCTCGGTCGTAAGCCGATCCAAGCGGCAGAAGGCATTATAGCAGAGATTGGACCATCGCAAGCCAGTACGTGCTGACCACGCTGAGCGGGGGCACTTCCGAAGTCGGCAGCGCTTCGCGCTACCTGGTCCCTGTCAGGAACTCAACCACCTCCCCTGTCACCCTTCGCAGCGCCTCGATCGAAGCCTCCCAGTTGCCGGCAACCACCAGGCTGTGATCGCCCCCTTCGATAACGGTCAGGCCAAAGGGATGCTCGGCCTGCAGGGTCTCCAGGGCTTGCGCCTCATAGAAGGCATCGGCGGTGCCGAGGGCCAGGTAGGCCGGCTGGACCGTGCGCACAAACACCGGGTCGAAAAAGGGCGTCCCGATCATCGGCGTCAGGTAGGCGGCGCGGGCCTCCGCCAACTCCGGCATGTTGGCGCACAGGTCGGCCACCACACCTGCGCCAAGCGACTTTCCCACCAGTCCCACGCGGGAGTACTTCCGGCCCTGCAGGGCCGTCAGGGCGGCCTGCCGACAATCATCGAAGATGCCCTGCAGACCCTGATGGCCGATTCCCCCGCCGGTAACCTGAAACTCATAGGCGATCGCAAGCGTATCCCATCCCCGGCCGCCGAGGATCACGCTCGGGTAGAACAGAAGCGGGCCGTCTACACCATAGAGATTGCCGGGGAAGAGCAGCAGCAGCCCAGCGGGCTCGGCAGACTGGCGGAAGAACTTGTGCGGAAGCGGCCGGCCAGCCCGCGTCTTCAGGGGCAAACGAACAAGATCAGGCATGGGGCGATCCTTTCGAGTTGGGGGACGCGAGAGGTCTGCGGCGAAGGTGGGGCTACTGGAGCCCGCGGGGCAGATAGCCTCCGATGATCAGCTGCCGGGGGTTCTGGCCATCGAGGTCGATCGTCCAGATCTCCGCCGTCTGGGTGAGATCGGCCTGGTTGAAGCGCATGTAGACCAGGCTGCGGGAATCCGGGCTCCAAGCCGGAGCCGAGAAGTTGAAGTCCGGTTCGTCGGTCAGCGAGTGCGCGCCGCTCCCATCGGCTCGCATCACCCAGAGCTGCCGGCCGAGAGTCCAGCGTTCGGGCTCAAGGTACTTACGGGCGAAGGCGATCCACTGCCCGTCCGGTGAGTACGCTGGGGAGGCATCCTCTACCAGGCCGGTTCCCGGCCGCCACAGGTCGAGGAGGCTGCCCGAGCGCGCCTCAGCCCGCAGGATGTGGCTGTAGAACCGCACAACCCCCTCACCGCTCTCCGCCTGCAGGGTGTCAGGGAAGACGATCTCCGGGAAAGCCAGATATGCCCCGTCGGGGGACCAGGAGCCGCTGAGCCCGAGGTCGCAGGGCACGTAGGCTACCGGCGACAGACCCGCCGACAGGTCCACAAAGACGATCGAGGTCAGTGTGTTGTCGTAGTATGCAAGCAGACCCGAGGGGGACCAGAGCGGCATCGAGCTCACATGACCGACGGCTCCCACCCGGAAGGGCTCGGCTCTCAGGCTGAGGGACACTGCCCAGACCTCGCTGTGCCCACCGGCAGCGCCGGGTGTGCCTTCAGTGTGAGGAGTGACGCGTTCGAAGGCGAGGGTGTCCATCCCTGGCGAGAGAGACGGCGAGCGGCAGCGTTCCCCTCCCGAGCAGCTTAGGACAAGCCGGTCGTCCCCCGCCGAGAGGTCCAGCAGCCTCAGGTCCGTGCCCCCATCGCTACGTTCGGCTGAGTAGACAAGTATTGTGCCATCGAGGCTCAGGTTGTAGTCATAGACGCCGAGTTCTGTCTGTGTGAGGCGGCTGGTCTCCTCCCCCTCCACCGGCCTGGCATACACATCGGCCGGGCCGTTCGCCGGCCACAGGTAGGCGATGCGCGGGACGCCGACGGTGAATGACCACATCTGAGTGCGGAGTATCGGCAGGTAGCGAGTGGAGTGTGCGCCGGCTGCCAGCCTGACCTGGACCGCGCTCCCCCCCGGCCACGGTCTCTCCGGCCGGAACGTCAGACGCTCGCCTTCCCAACGGAACTGCCCTTGCACACTGGGATCAATAGTGAGACGGGTCTCGACCGAGGCCTGGTCCATCGGACGGCTGAAGATGAGGGTGATCTGTGCCGCGGCGGGAGCATGCAGGCTGCCCGGGGTTGGATAGAAGGCGAGCACCCGCGGCGCCAGCAGCACGGCCGCAATCAGCAGCCCGAGTAGAAGACCGACAATCCCTATGAGGGCAATCGGGGAATGGCGTGGGCGATCCAGGTTCATCTGGTCATTATACTCAGAGGTCCGGAGAGAAGATGCTTGCCGGGTACCTCACTCTGCGCCCGGTTTTCGCTCGTGTCCCTGCCGCCGAGCCCAGGAGAGAGATTACGCAGCCTGCTAGCGCATGAGGTCGTTCAGCTCATCCCGGGCACCGGCGGCGCGTCCGAAGAGGAAGCCGAGAAACGCGAAGAAAGGAACCGGGATGATCGGGACCAGGGTCGCCCACGGTGAAGACCAGAAGCTCGGCAGAACGACAAGCAAGAGCACGCCGCCAATCAGGCCGTAGAAGACGCCCTTCCACTTGTGGGGAATCTCAGACCATATCCGAACCAAGGAGAACGGCTCCCGCGCACGACGGTGACGCTGCGCAATCGTCCGTTCGAGCTTGTGCTGCTAGGTCATCGGATCACGGGCCCTCAGCTGCCGGTCTCGCAACTGGCGGAGGCGCTCCTGCTCAGGGTTTGGTTTGTTCATTCGCGCAGTTCTCCGCGAGGGATTCGTCCGGCAATGAGGGCGGCAGGGGAAACCATCGTTCTTCCGCAGCTTCCTGGCCCTCGATCCTGGGGGCTTCTCGGATCACAGAGACCGCATTCCGGATGGGAAAGGCGGACACCCCATCCACTCGACCGCGTCAGCCGCGGCAAGCCCTCACCTCTACGCCTCTCCCTCGATCAAATGGCGTTTGAGGCTTTCAATGGCTGCGACCGGCGTCGGGTCGACACCGTAGGCCATCGCCAGGTAGTACCCGCTGTAGTCACCGAAGTGAAGGGCGGTCCATTGCTGGGCCATCCGGGTCTCCCCGGCGGCCTGGATGACATCTGTGTTAAACCCCTCGACCATGAGGACCTCCCGGGTGGCCTCGATGCGCAGCCGGTTGCGGGGATGGTTCAGGGAGGCCTGCAGGAAGACGACCATCGCCTTGGTGGACAATGCCTCGGGATTGAGGACTCCTGCCACCAGGTTGTGATCCGCCTCGGGGAGTTCCTCATACTGGGCGATTGCCTTGGCCAGCTCGCTGATCTGGGTTCGCCAGCGGCGGGCGACGGGCCCCAGGAGATCGCTGCCGATGATGACGGGCCAGCGCTCGACCCACTGCCCGGCCATCCGCTTGGCGGGGTTTCGCGCCGCCGGAACCTCCGCTCTCAGGGCCTCCTGCTGCCGGCGCATGGCGCCCACGGCGTCGGCCAGCTCGGCCGCGGGATCGGGGATCAGACCCAGCCGGGCCAGCACGGCTAGGATCAGCCCAAAGGAGAATCCCACAGCGGCCCGAGGCTGGCCCGTGTGCTCGAAGCGCCAGACCGGCACGCCCGCCGCCTCGGCCCTGCGGGCAAGCTGTCCGCCCGTTGTCAAGGCAACAATGCGGGCGCCTGCCGCCCGAGCGCAGTCAAAGGCCGAGAGGACCTCTTCCGTGTTGCCCGAGTGCGACGACGCCAGGACCAAGGTCTCGGCACCGGTCACGTAGGCGGGCAGGTCGTAGCCCCGCCAGACGATCAACGGCACCCGGATGGCTGGGAACGTGTAAGCCGCAACCAGGTCGCCGCCGATGGCTGAGCCCCCCATGC
>CAYQUY010000041.1:0-463 GCA_964420755.1 uncultured Anaerolineaceae bacterium | reverse complement strand
TTCCATCCCAGGCGGGCAAGGGCAACGACTGGCCAAGCTCCCAGGCGGCTGCCAGCTGACCGGGCAGCCCTTCAATATGCCCAAGCATGCCCGAGGGGTCGGTCTGCCGCAGATGCCCCAGATCGTCAAGCTTCATCTCTCCTCCACCGCAAGCCGATACACCTGCCTGCGCTCCCAGCCGCTGGCCGCGGCGACCTTGCGAGCGGCCTCCGATCGGCTCAGGCCCTCCGCCAATTCCTCGGCCAGCGCCGCCCGCACCACCTCTTCGGGCCAGCGCCCAGCGGCCGCGTCGGCCGTCGACCTAGCGCCCGCCCTGGCAGAAACCGCGCCAGCCGGAGCGCCCCCGATGACCAGGGTAAACTCCCCGCGGGGATCCGTCTCCTGGAAATGAATCCGCGCCTCCCGCAGCGTGCACCGCAGGATCGTCTCGTGCATCTTCGTGAGCTCGCGGCAGACTGCCACC
>CAYQUY010000040.1:0-12796 GCA_964420755.1 uncultured Anaerolineaceae bacterium | reverse complement strand
GCTGGTCGTGGAGGGGGGCAAGGCGGCTCGTCCGCAGCCAACCGGAGCGCCACAGGGGACACTGGTCCGTGTCCACGACCTGTTCTTCAACGTTCCGGCCCGGCAGAAGTTCCTGAAGTCGGAAGCAACGGAGAGGCGGAGGATCGAGGCTTTGGTCGGCCGCTACGCTCTGGCCTACCCCAAGGTTCGCTTCCGCCTCGAGCAGGACGGCCGGCAAGTGCTCCAGTCGCCTGGCAGCGGCGACCCTCGAGAGGCACTGGCAGCGGTCTTCGGCCTTGAGGTGGCTCAGAGCCTGATCCCCCTGCCAGGGACCCCAGCGGGGACAATGACGGTCTCCGGCTTCGTCAGCCCTCCCTCCGTGCACCGGTCCAGCCGCAAGGAGCTGACCTTCTTTGTCAACGGCCGCTGGGTGCAGGATGTCAGTCTGGGAGCGGCGGTGCTCCAGGCGTATCAAGGTTTGCTCATGGTGGGGCGATACCCACTGGCGGTGATCCTGATCAACCTGGCGCCCGAAGAGGTTGACGTCAACGTCCATCCGGCGAAGGCTGAGGTCCGCTTCCGCGAGCCGGACAGGGTCTTTGCGGTCGTGCAACGTGTGGTGCGGGCGACGCTTCTGGGGCAGGAGGCGCCGAGGCTGGAGGCGGTGCGCCTGTGGGGAGGGGAGGCCTGGCAGCCCGCCAGGCGACAGATCAACCCGGATTGGGCGGCCGGGCACCTCCCGGCGGAGCTGGATGTGGGAATGCCGCCAGTCACCCGGTCGGCCTTACCGGGAGGTTCAATTCCACTGCTGCGGGCCGTCGGGCAAGTGGGAGCCGCCTACCTGGTGGCGGAAGGGCCGGATGGGCTGTACCTGGTCGACCAGCACGCGGCCCACGAGCGCGTTCTGTACGAGAAACTGCTGGCGGCCAAGGCTGCCGGACCGCTCGAGGGCCAGACACTGCTGGAACCGGTTCAGGTCGAGCTGGCACCGTGGCAGGCAGGCCTGCTCGAGGAGCAGATCAGCTTGCTCCGGGAACTGGGCTTCGAGGTCGAGCCATTTGGGGGCGGAACCTTCCGCCTGCGATCCGTCCCGGTCATGCTGGTCGGCGTCGATCCGGAGGCGGCCCTGCGGGCGGTCGTCGACGAATTCGAGGAAGATGAAACGCCGCTGGAGGCCGAGGCTGAGCGCAAGCTGGCGGCGAGGGTCTGCAAGAGGGCAGCGGTCAAGTCGGGGCAGGTGCTATCGATGGCCGAGCAGGAGAGCCTGCTCCGGGACTTGGAGGCCTGCCAGTCCCCTCGGACCTGCCCGCACGGCCGCCCGACGATGATCCATCTCTCGGTCGAGGATCTGGAAAGGCAGTTCGGCCGCCGGGGGTGATCAGCGGGAGGGCCTCGTGTCTGCCTGGGTCGCCGGGAGGTAGACGCTGAAGACGCTCCCCTTGCCGATCTCGCTGGTGACCTCGATCCGGCCCCGATGGTTCTCGGCGATGTGCTTGGCAATGGCCAGCCCCAGCCCGCTGCCGAGGACACGCCCCTCTTGGTCCGGGACCCGATAGAAGCGCTCGAACATATGCGGCAGGCTGTCGGCCGGAATGCCTTTCCCGGTATCGCTGACAGCCAGGATCACCGCGTCCTGTTCCCGTGAGACGCGCACGGACACAGCCCCGCCGCGGCGGTTGTACTTGACAGCGTTGGTCAGCAGGTTGAGCAGGAGCTGCTTGAGCTGGTTTCGGTCACCCTGGATAGGGGCGAGGTTTCGGTCGACGTCGGTCCGCAGACTCACCCCTTCGGCCTCCGCCTGGGGCCGCACGACCTCCAGGGTCTCCTGCACCAACCCCCCCAGGTCAACTGGCTCGCGGAGAAGGGGCCTGCGGCCCGATTCTAGCCGGGCGAGCTCCAGGAAGTCGGTGGCGATTCCATTCAGGCGCTGGACCTCGCCAAGGACGGTCCGGCTGAGCTTGAGGCGCTGGTCCTCGGGGATGCCTTGGCGCTGGAGCAGGTGAGCGGCGGCCGAGAGGGCGGTGAGCGGGGTGCGCAGCTCGTGCACCATCTCGGCCACGACGTCGCTCTGCTGGAAGAGACGCGCGTTCTCGATGGCGACGGCAGCCTGTGCCGCCAGAGTCTCTAGCAGGCGGACGTCCTGCTCGTCGAACGCCCCGGCTCGCTTGTTCACGGCCTCGACAACGCCCAGAGTCTTGTCTTTGGTGTGAAGTGGCACCCCCAGGATGGATCGGGTCTCGAAGGAGGTCCGGATATCCACCTCGCCGAAGAAGCGTGGGTCCTGAAGGGCGTCGGCGACGATGAGGGGCTCGCGGTGGGAGAACACCCATCCGGCGATGCTGTCCTCGGCCGGGACGGCCTGGTGGCCGAGGTGCTCGGGAGCAATGTTGCTGGCGGCCTCGAAGTAGAGCTGATGGGATTCGGAATCATGCAGCAGGAGAGAGGCGGCCTCGCTGTCCGTCAACTCCTGGGCGGCCTCGACGATGTGCTGAAGCAGCACGCGCAGATTCAGCGTCGAGGCCAGGTCGGAGGTGACCTCAAGCAGCCGTTCGTAGCGGTGCAGCAGCAAAGGATAGTTGCGGATGGCGGTGGAATCGCTTGGGGGGCGGCGGTTTCGGCTATACACGGAGCGCCTCTTCTACCAATCGCGGCACAATCTCGGCCACGTCTTCGCGGAAGATGGCATCGGCACGCTCGTCCACGTAGGTTGGCTCCCGGTTCACGATGATCAGCCAGGCGCCGGCGTTCAGGGCTTCAACGGGGTAGAGCGCCGCCGGGGTCACCTCCAGCGACGAGCCTACGACGAAAATCACGTCACACTCAAGGACCCATTGGTGGGCCTGGCGCTCAACGTCGACCGGGAGTTGCTCCCCGAACAGAACCGCCATGGGCTTGAGGATGCCGTGGCACTGCGGGCAACGGGGGATTTCTGCGGAGACGGCGAAGTCCGCCAAGAACTGGGCTGTTGGGTAGACCCGGTAGCAGCTGACGCAGGTGGCCTCCCGCAAGTGTCCGTGAATCTCCAGGATGTTCCTGGAACCCGCCCGCCGATGGAGGTCATCGATGTTCTGGGTGATGATCCCCCGCAACCGGCCGGCCTGCTCCAGCCGGGCGAGGGCGAGATGAGCGGGATTGGGCTCGGCTGCGAAGAGGCGGTCTGCCAGCGGACGCACCCACTCGTAGAACTGCTCGGGGTGGTGGCGGAAGGCGGAGAGGGAAGCCACCTCCATCGGGTCATACTTTTCCCACAGCCCCGTGCCCGGGGAGCGGAAGTCGGGGACGCCCGAAGGCGTGGAGATGCCGGCCCCGGTGAGCGCCACCGTCTGACGCGCCTCTCGCAGCAGCCGGGCGGCGAATCCGATATCCGCAGGAGGTTGATGGGACACAGCGGAAGGTCAGGTCTCTAAAGGCTTGAAGGTGCCCGCCAGATTGGCGGCCATCTTCTTGATCTGGTCGGCGACCAGGCTGTCGGGCTGCAGGGTTACCAAGGGTGTGCCCCCCTGGGAGGCTTGGTCCGCCTGCTCGGGGGCGGGAGACACAATCCCCGCCAGGGGAAGGCCGAGTTCCGTCTCGATCTGACGCCAGGGGATCTGCAGGCTGGTGCGCTCGCGCGTCACAAGCGCCAGCGCCAGCTTGTTCCGATCAATGCCGCCGGCCTCCAGGTCCTCAATCAGGGCCTGGGCGATGGTCTCGCTCGGGTGAACCGGTTCGAATACCAACAGAATTCGGTCGCACAGACGGAGGGTGGGCTTTACATACGGTCTCAGACCAGAGCCAAAATCCAGGACGAGGGTCGTGCACATGACCGCCAGGTTGCGGATCACCGACTCCATCTGCGGCGCGGCATGCTCCAGATCGGCGTCCTTGGGCAGGAAGGAAGTCAGCAGGAGCCGGGCGCCGCTCTTGTGGTTGATGAGCTCCCCCTCGACGGAACGTAGGTGGATGTCCTTCAAGGCCCGGGTGAGCAGGTGGCTGAGCCCCTGGGGGTTGGGCATTCCCAGGTAGAGGCCGATGATGCCACGACCGGGATTGAACTCGCCGATGATCACATGTTGACCGAGTCCCTGCAGGGCGATCCCCAGGTTGAGCGCCAGCGTGGAGGTCCCCACGCCCCCCTTGACGCCCAGCATGCCCAGGGTCATTGCCTTCTCGGCGGGCTCGGGCTTGGCGATCGCGGCCCGGGCCAGGACTGCCTTGACGTGCGCGGTGAGTTCTGCCGGGTGCGTGGGCTTGGTGATGTAGTCGTCCGCGCCGACCTCGAACCCGGCCACTTTGTCATCCACCATGGACTTGGCAGTGAACATAATGATCGGAATGTTGGCTACACTAGGGTCTGAGCGGAGTCGGCGGGTAAACTCGTAGCCGTCCAGGTCCGGCATCATGATGTCCAGCAGGATCAGGTCCGGCCGTTCGGTGGCGGCCTTGGTCAAGCCCAGCTGGCCACTGCTGGCGACCGTGATCTCGTAGCCCTGGCGCTCCAACATCAGGCCGACAAGCTTCAAAGTATCGAGATCGTCATCGACGACAAGGATCTTCTCAGCCATCGCTGGACTCCCGGTTCCGTGTCACGTCAATCTTTGCCAGTCTAACATAAAGGAAAGGGCGGGGCAACAGGCCCTTGGTCGGGGCGTCTGGGACCCTTGAGACACCGTTCCCGGGTAGGGGCGAGATGAACCGCGGGCTCCCGATTGTCCCCAGACAAGGGTTCTTTGTCCGGCCAGGAGCCCGTCTAGCCATGGCCGTGGTCCCGGAGAAGCCTCTGCCTTCCCGGGTGGCGTTCGCCCCCGATGCTATAATCGGGACCAACCGGGGTCTGAATGACGCCCACCAGGGGGAACAGGGGGAGCTGCCGGCGAGGCCCCGGACCGCGTTCTGTGTTTTGGGATCGCCCAGTCGTGGTCATTGACGTCTTCGTCGGCAGTGAACGTGCATAGAGGGGACTCATGGCCTTCGAGCTAGCGGGCTTTGCGGGGGGCTTCCACTTTGGCTTTCCTCTGAACGGGGTCGGTTCCGCAGCGCTGGGGCTCTACCTCCTGGCGCTGGCGATCCTGGCGGCGGTCGCCTGGCGTCGGAGGGGATGGGCCGTTCTGCATCAGGCGAGGAGCCGATGGTTGCTCCTTGGTCTGCTGACACTCCTCGCGCCATTGGCCGCCGAGACCCTGCTTGTGAGGCTGGCCGCTCCAAGCATGGCGCCTGCCCCTGGGATCCCAGCCGAGCCCCCGACCCCGCTCTTCTCCTTGCTGGGCGCTCTGCCGTGGCTGGCTGCCGGCGGTCTCTTGGGCAGCTGGCAAGCCCTCCTGGTAGGGCTTGCGGCCGGTCTGGCGAGGGGGGCTTGGGAGACCCACAACCTGCTGACACCGGTGCACACGGCTCTCGTCGCGGGGTTGGTCGGTTGGAGCATGCGCCGTGACTACGATGACTGGGCGGGACGGCTATTGCGTCGCCCCCTGGTCAGCGGCCTGCTCGGCGGGATCGTTCTGGGGCTCCTCCGCGTCTTTGAGCTCGGGGCCGTAAGCCGCGGCGGTCTGTTCGACAGCCTCGACCTGGCACGATCCAGCTTCGGACCGATGTTGACCGCTGCCCTTGCCGAAGTGGGCTTGGCCGGCCTGACCTGTGAGCTTCTACGCCATCGATATCCTGCGTCCTGGTATCGTCCGGCCCGATTCACCACGGCGCCCTACAACCGCTCGCTGACGGCACGGCTACTCCTGGCCATCATTGCCCTCTGCCTCGTTGGCGGGGGAATTCTCGCCTACGGCGATTGGTACCTTGCCCGGCAGTCCGCCCAGGACATGATCCAGACCCAGATGATGCAGTCCGCCGCCCAGGCGGGAGAGGCGATCCCCTACTTCATTCAGACCGGCCGTTCGCTGATGGCTGCACTCGGCGAGGAGTTGGCCGGCCAGGTCGAGGCCGGCGATGTGGACGCCGAGGAGCTAGAGCGGCAACTGCACGGCGTGGCCTTCTTTCGGAGGCTATCGGTCTTCAATGCCGCGGGGCAAGCCCTGGGAGAGGCTCCGTCTCAGCAGCCCACGGCAGGGTTGACGTCTCTGGAATACGAGGCGGCTCTGCAGGCGGCGGCCTTGGGCGTGCCGGAAGAGGTGACGATCCTTCCGCTCATGGGGGAGGAGGCGGCCGAGGTGGTCTTTGCCTGGCCGGTGTTCTCGCCGACAAGCGGGCTGCCCATCGGCGTCGTTGTGGGATGGACCGACCCCCTCTCCAATCCCATCCTCCAGCCCGTGGTCCATGAGCTCTCCAATCTGGCTCCCGGAGAGGGCTTTCTCATCGACGAGCAGGGAAGGATCCTGTTCCATCCCGTTCCGGGCCTGGTGGGCACAACCTTCTCTGGCTCGCTTGGGGAAACGGCAGAAATCCAGTCCGATCGAGCGCCGGACGGAACTGCTCGACTGGTGTGCGGCTACCCCGTCGCCGGATCCTCGTGGAGGGTCGTCGTCACCATGCCGGGTCGCGAGGTCGAGGCGTTGGCGATGAGCATCGCCGGCCGGTTGTTGGCCGTCGTCCTGGCGGTCGGGCTGGGCGCGGTGGGCCTGGTGTATATCGCCAGCCGACGCATGACCCGGCCCTTGCGCGAGATGGCCGTCGCGGCCGAGGCCATGGCCCGAGGGAGCCTCTCGGCGCCCGTGGAATCCGGCGGGGAGGACGAGATCGGGCGGCTGGCATCCTCCTTTGAGCGGATGAGGCGGAACCTCAAGTCCAGGCTGGATGAGATGGACTTGCTGCTGACAGCCAGCCAGCGGATGGCCTCCAGCTTCGAGCTGTCGGAGGTGTTGCCCCCAATCCTGACCGGCGTGCAGGCGCTGACCGGCGCCGATTTTGTCCGCCTGGCACTGGAGACCGATGGGGGCGAACCCGCGGGCGCACCGGAGGCTTTCCACACGGGAACGGTGGGCGGGGAATGGCGCGCTCTGGATGCGCAGGTGCTCGAGCTGTGCAAGCGCCGCGGGCGATTCGTGCTCGAGAACCCCTCCAGGGCGAGGGCCGTTCTCAACCTGGAGGCGCTCGACGCCCCGCTGGAAGCGCTGATGGCCCTCCCGCTGCGGAACGAGGACGAATTCGTCGGCGCGCTGTGGCTGGGCCACAGCGCGCCCCATCCCTTCACCACAGACGAGGTGAACCTGCTCTCGATCCTGACGGGGCAGCTCGGAGTGTCTGTCGCCAACGCCCGCTTCTACCACGAGGCGGAGCAAGAGCGCCGGAAGCTCACCGCGATCCTGTCGGCAACGCCCGATGCCGTCCTGGTGACAGACTGGCAGGGGAGAATCTCGCTGGCCAATCCGGCGGCGGAGGTCATCCTGCGAGGCAAGCCGGAGGAGGCGCTGGGGCAGCCGGCCTCGGACTGGATCACGGTCGCCGAGGTGGCCAGGCTTCTCACCACCTCCGGCGACGGGCCCCGGACCGCCGAGGTCACCGTAGGTGGAGGCAGGGTGATGTTCGCCTCCGTATCGGACATCGAGCCTCGAGGGGCGGAGGTTCCCGGCAGGGTGTGTGTCCTGGGCGATATCACCCACTACAAGAAGCTTGACCTGCTGAAATCGGAATTTGTCTCGACGGTGAGTCATGATCTCAGGGCTCCACTCACGCTCATGCGCGGCTACGCGACCATGCTGGCGATGGTGGGTAACCTGACGGACAAGCAACAGGAATTCGTGCAGAAGATCCTTACGAGCGTTGAGTCGATGGCCAAGCTAGTGGACAACGTGCTCGACCTGGGGCGGATCGAGGCCGGCGTGGGGTTGAGTCTGGAGACGATCCGGATGGAGGAGGTCATCCGCGACGTGGTGAGCGCCCACCGTCCGCAGGCGGTCAACAAGCAAATTGGGCTAGAGGTTGAGCTGGCGGAGGGGATGAGCCCGATCGAAGCCGACCCGACACTGTTGCGCCAGGCCGTCGCCAATCTGATCGACAACGGAATCAAGTTTACATTGGCCGGCGGCCGGGTGAAGGTGCGCGCTGTCCAGCAGAGCGGGTGTCAGCTCATCAGCGTCCAGGACACGGGGCTGGGCATCGCCGCGGCCGACCAGGCCCGCCTGTTCGAGAAGTTCTACCGGGGGCAGCGTCGGGAGACGCTGCAAGAGAAGGGATCCGGTCTGGGGCTTGCCATCGTCAAGTCGATCGCCGAGCAACACGGGGGCAAGGTTATGGTGGAAAGCCGACTGGGGGCGGGTAGCACTTTCACCCTCGAGCTGCCGCTTCGGCGTGGGGAAGGCGCTCCGGAGGCCGCCTCTGGGGCCGCGGGGTCGTAGAGGGAGGGATCGCCCGCCGCCTGGGGGCTTGGCGCTGCGGAGAAGCCGTTGGGAGGATTGGGCTTGACAAGTTGATTCTGCGTGGTAGACTTTAGGTTCGCAGCCCAGTGCTGTTGAGGGGACGAAAACGAGTCTAGGAATAGTTCGAGGAGAAGAGCGGGGACCGGCCGGATTGAGGGCGGAGGGCTTCCCGCGTCTTCTTGTTTGTGCGTCTGGCGGTCGCCTGTCCTGCCCATAGAGGAGTGCCCGCATGGCGTCTTCGCAGGGTCAGAAGTGGTATTCGCGGATCCCCGATCTCTATGCCCTACCCACACTGATCGAGGTGCAGCTGGATTCCTTCGAGTGGCTCAAGCGCGAGGGCCTGGAAGAACTGTTCGATGAGATCTCCCCTATCGAGTCCTACAACGGCGGAATCAAGCTGTTCTTCCCCGGGCGCAGCCCCGAGGCCAAGGAGTTCGATCTCCGCTACTGGTTTGAGGATCCAAAACACGACATCGAGGAGTGCGTCGAACGCGACCTGACGTTTGCCGCCCCCCTGTATATCTCCGTCCTCCTGGCCGGCCCCGAGGTGCCGGAGCCGATCAAACAGGACATCTTCCTCGGCGATTTCCCGATCATGACCGAGAAGGGCACGTTCATCGTCAACGGCACGGAGCGGGTGGTCGTTTCGCAGCTGATCCGGTCGCCGGGCGTGTACTTCGAGGCCATCGAGGACCGCTCGACCGGCCGCCGATTGGCCGCCGCCAAGCTCATCCCCGACCGGGGCGCCTGGATGGAGTTCGAGACCCGCAAGAGCGATTACCTGACCCTGAAGTTCAACCGCAAGCGAACGGTTCCGGTCACCATCTTGCTGCGCGCTCTGGTGGCGGTCGATGATGGACTCGGCAACGCCCCGATAAAAGAGGGTTCGGACGAGGAGATCCTCGGCCTCTTCGCCGCCTCGGACAATCACCCGGACCACCAATACATTGCCACCACGATCCGGCAGGAGCCGACCTGGGAGCTGAAGGAAGGGCGGAGCCTGGCCCAGGAGGCGCTCATTGAGTTCTACCGGCGGATGCGCCCCGGCGATCCTCCGACGCTGGACAACGCCCGCGAGTACCTGCGGGATCAGCTCTTCGACCAGCGGCGCTACGACCTGGAGCGCGTTGGCCGGTACAAGCTCAATCAGAAGCTCACCCTGCAGGACATCGTCCCCCTCACCCACCGTCGGGTGACGGGCTGGGATATCGTCCGCTTGATTGAGCGCCTCATCAAGATTAACAACGGCGCGGTAGAGGCCGATGACATCGATCATCTGGGCAACCGCCGGGTCAAGACCGTGGGCGAGCTCATCCAGGCCAAGCTGCGCGTGGGCCTGCGGCGGACGGAGCGGGTTATCCGGGAGCGCATGTCCATCCGGGACCAGGAACAGCTGTCGCCCATCTCCCTGATCAACATCCGCCCGGTCGTGGCTGCTGTGCGTGAGTTCTTCGGCTCGAGCCAGCTCTCCCAGTTCATGGACCAGACGAACCCGCTGGCTGAGCTCCGCCACAAGCGCACGCTGTCCGCCCTGGGACCGGGGGGCCTGCGCCGGGAGCGGGCGGGCTTCGATGTCCGTGACGTCCATGACTCCCACTACGGCAGGATCTGCCCGATCGAGACCCCCGAGGGCCCAAACATCGGACTGATCGGCCGGCTGGCCTCGTACGCCCGGGTGAACCGCTTCGGCTTCATCGAGACGCCCTACCGCAAAGTCGTCCGCGAGCTGGAGGCCGACGATCCCCTGCTCATCGGGAAGAAGATGCGGGAGACCATTACCAGCCCCAGAAGCGGCAAGGTGCTCGCCGAGGCAGGGACAATAGTGACCAACGCCGTCGCCAAATCGCTGGCCAAAGTGGGGAGGCCGATCCAGATCGTTCCCTTTGTCTCGACCGAGACCCACTACCTCTCGGCCGACGATGAGGACAAGTACGTCATCGCCCAGGCAAACACACCCTTGACGACCGACAGCGGGTTCGTCCGCCCGCGCATCTCCTGCCGCCACCACGGTGAGTACTTCTTCTCCACGCCAGACGAGGTGGACTACATGGACGTCGCGCCCCGGCAGATCGTCGGGGTGAGCGCCTCGCTGATCCCCTTCCTCGAGCACGACGACGCCAACCGCGCCCTGATGGGCTCGAACATGCAGACGCAGGCCGTGCCCCTCATCCGGCCGGAAGTGCCCCTGGTCTCGACCGGTATGGAACGCCAGGCGGCCGTCGATTCCGGCCAGGTTATCCTGGCTGACGTCGCCGGCGAGGTTGAGTCCGTGACCGGCCGTCAGGTGGTCCTGCGGGCAGGCCGGGACCGGCGGACATACCGGCTCCGCAAGTACAACCGCTCAAACCAGAGCACGTGCATCGACCAGCGCCCGGCTGTGATCAAGGGGCAGCGGGTGCGCAAGGGCGATGTCATCGCCGACTCGTCCTCGACCGCCAGCGGTGAGCTGGCGCTCGGCCAGAACGTGCTGTGCGCATTCGTCTCCTGGGAAGGCGGTGACTTCGAAGACGCCATCCTGATCTCCGAACGGCTGGTCCAGCAGGATCGCTTCACCTCGGTGCACATTGAGAAGCACGAGGTCGAGGCGCGCGACACCAAGCTCGGCCCGGAAGAGATCACTTACGACATTCCTAACGTCGGCGATGAGGCTCTGCGCGACCTGAACGAGGACGGCATCATCCGGGTTGGGGCAGAGGTTGGCCCGAACGATATCCTGGTGGGCAAGATCACGCCCAAGGGCGAGAAGGAACTGACGCCCGAGGAGAAGCTGCTGAGAGCCATCTTTGGCGAGAAGGCCAGAGAGGTCAAGGACACCTCGCTGCGTATGCCTCACGGCGAGCGCGGCAAGGTGGTGGATGTCAAGGTCTTTACCCGCGAAGAGCACCGCGACCTGCCGGCCGGGGTGGAGAAGATGGTGCGGGTCTCGGTGGCCCAGAAGCGCAAGGCGACCGAGGGCGACAAGATGGCTGGACGCCACGGCAACAAGGGTGTCATCTCCAAGGTCGTGCCTGTGGAGGACATGCCCTTCCTGGTCGACGGCAAACCGGTCGATCTGATCCTGAACCCTCTGGGCGTCCCCGGGCGCATGAACATCGGCCAGATCCTGGAGGCCCATCTTGGGTGGGCGGCCGATCGGCTTGGCTTCCGGGCGGTGACGCCGGTCTTCGACGGAGCAGACGAAGAGGAGATCGAGGCGGAGCTGGCCCGGGCCTGGATGATCGACCGGGCGTGGAAGGAGATCGGAGAGCGCGCCTGGGCCTGGGCCAAGGAACAGGGGTACTACAAGGAGGAGAGCTTCGAGGATGACCAGGAGCTCCTTCGCCTGTATTTGGAAAGCTGGCTCTCCGACAAGGGCTACGACCCCGAGATGCTGGCGATCAACTCGGTCTACGCGCGGCGTTCGACCCTGAGGGAGTGGCTGGTGGAGCAGGGCTACGATCCCGAAAGCATTCTCGTCTTCGAGGACACGGAGCTCCCGGTGGCCGGGCGCGCACCGCTGGACGCCGCCGCGGTAGACACCTGCTTGCGATTGTGGATCGCCTCCATGGGGAGAAAGGTGGACGCCAGCAAGACGCCGGAGGCAGTGCGGAGGCAGGCCGAGAAGCTGATGGGGGAGATGGGCATCCCTCTGCCCATCCTCGGCAAGCAGATTCTCTACGATGGCAAGACCGGCGATCCCTATGACCAGCCGGTTACGGTGGGCATGGTGTTGATGATGAAGCTGCACCACCTCGTCGAAGACAAGGTCCATGCCCGCTCGACCGGCCCCTACTCGCTGGTGACTCAGCAGCCGCTGGGCGGCAAGGCCCAGTTCGGTGGCCAGCGCTTCGGCGAGATGGAGGTTTGGGCGCTGGAGGCCTACGGGGCCGCCCACACCTTGCAGGAAATGCTGACGGTCAAGTCGGATGACGTCCAGGGGCGGGTGAAGACCTACGAGGCCATCGTCAAGGGCGAGCCGATCGAGGAGCCCGGGATTCCCGCCTCGTTCCGGGTGCTGGTCAAGGAGTTGCAGAGCCTGGGTCTGGCCGTGGAGGCGGTTGGCGAGGGGGGCGAGGTCACCCGCTTTGGCAAGGAGGAGGAACGGGCGCGTCCTCGGAGGCTCGGACTAGGTCTCCTGGACATGGAGCCAGGGCTGTAGTCCACTAGGGTCCGGCGCTGCCGAGGTCGCGACGCCGGCTTCCCGGGGCGGTCGCCTGGCAAGAGCCTCGCCAGCCGATGCTGGCTCGGCTGGCTTCCCGGCAGGAATCGAACCCGCTGCGGATCTGGCAAACGGGCCCTCGGGGGCTTCTGGGCGGGAAGGCTGTTCTCTCCGATTCTTGACGGCTGTACTTGGCGCATGGTAGAATAATCACCCATTGCCCGAAGTTCGGCGGGTGGGAAGGGTCGAGGTCCCACCCGAGTCGAATACGAGCTCCATCGAGGCGAGGCCATCGCGCAGCAACGATGGCCTCCCTTGCTGGCAAGAAGCCCGGGGCGAGAGCCCCGGGCTCATGTGGAGGCAGGACGTGCCGACGATCAACCAGTTGGTGCGC
>CAYQUY010000039.1:0-12942 GCA_964420755.1 uncultured Anaerolineaceae bacterium | reverse complement strand
GCTCTCGGCTGCGCTCTCTGGCTTGGCGATGATTCGGCTTTCCCCGTCCGGCCGCATGGTGTACGGCGGCGTAGGGACGCGGCCCGTGCCTGGGGTTGGCCTTCCCCTCTCAGGTGCCTGTAGGCGCAGGCCGGCGCGAGGCTGAGTCCAGCCTCGCGCCGACCTGCGTTACGTCATCTTCTCGGGCGAGACACTCCGCCGCCAACCGCAGATTGGCTCCGGACCGCTCGCGGTGGGGCGGGTGGGAGTCGAACCCACACGAGGTTGCCCTCAGAGGATTTTAAGTCCCCCGCGTCTGCCAGTTCCGCCACCGCCCCATGGCAATTCTAGCCCGAGTCGTGAGCGCCCGAAAGAGGCGCCGCGCGTCTGCTGAGGTCACGGGCAGACGTCGGTGAAGGAGATGTCCGGTACAGGCGAGGAACTGGGACCGCCCGGACCCGTCCCTGACAGCCACACCCAGGCATCCATGTCGCCGTCGGTCACGGTCCGCCCGCTGGGGCCAAGCGGGCCGTAGACCCAACCGCCCTCGCTGGCGCGATTGAAATACGACCAGTAGCTGCATTCACCTGGCGTCTCACATTGACACAGGCAAGACGACTGCGGGAAGTCGCAACCTTCGCCGTCGATGGAGCAAACCAGGATGCCCATCGGATTGCCCGCGTCCTCCGAGTGCTGGAAGCCGGAGCGCGAGAGCAGCTGGGCCCCGGAAAGCTGCGGCTCGTCGAACGTCACGCAAGCGGTTTGGATCGATCCGTCGCCGTGCACGACCACCAGCGCTGCACGGCCTTGCGTCTGGGCGGCCGGCGCAACAGAACACGCGGCCAGCGTGGCACAGGCGACCGCCACCAGCGCCAGCAGTCTGGCATGGCCCGGATTCCCGCGAGGGGAAGGTAGCCCAGTCTGAGCAGGGGACATAGGCCGCAGTATAAGGTCCCGCCTACGGCCGGTCAAGGAGGCCCGGATTCCCCTATGCTATAATCCGCCCGAAGAGGTCCCCTTACATGTTCAAGAGCATCACCAGGGTGCTTGGTGGAGATCCTGTCCGGCGGGTACTGGCTCAGTACTCCGCTGTCGTTGAGGCCATCAACGCGCTCGAGGCGGAGATGAAGGCGCTGAGCGACGAGGCCTTGCGGGCCAAGACGGGAGAGTACCGCTCACGGCTGGCTGCAGGCGAGTCGCTCGACGCATTGCTTCCGGAGGCCTTTGCGGTCGTTCGCGAGGCCTCGGTGCGGACGGTGGGCCTTCGCCACTTCGACGTGCAGCTGGTCGGCGGCGCCGTCCTCCACGAGGGCAAGATCGCCGAAATGCGTACCGGCGAGGGCAAGACGCTCGTCGCCACGCTGCCGCTGTACCTGAACGCCCTGGAGGGCAAGGGCGTCCACCTGGTGACCGTCAACGACTACCTGGCACGGCGCGACGCCCGGTGGATGGGGCCGATCTACCACTTCCTCGGCCTGACGGTGGGTGTGCTCCAGGAAGCCTCCCGGACAGAGAACGGCCGCAAGGCCTTCCTCTACGATCCCGAACGGACCTCGAGCCAGGAGGATGTCCATCAACTGCGGTTGGCCGACCGCAGGCTGGCCTATGCGGCCGACGTGACCTATGGCACCAACAATGAGTTCGGCTTCGACTATCTGCGCGACAACATGGCCCACAGCCTTGAAGCCCGCTCTCAGCGAGGCCATCACTACGCCATTGTCGACGAGGTGGACAACATCCTCATCGATGAGGCCCGGACGCCTCTGATCATCTCTGGGCCGGCTGAGGAAGACCCGGAGTTGTACGTCCAGATGGCCCGGGCGGTCAAGGGGCTGCGTGCCGAAGACTTCGAGGTCAACGAGCGCGACCGGACAGTTGCACTGACCGAGGCCGGCGAGGAGCATGTCGAGCAGATCATCGGCCGGCCTCTGCGCGATCCCGACAGGCCGGAAGATGTGACGCTGGAACAGGCCCGCCTGATCGGTCACCTCGAGCAGGCGTTGCGTGCCGAGCACCTCTTCAAGCGCAACAAGGACTACGTGGTCCAGTCCGGCCGGGTGATCATCGTTGACGAGTTCACCGGGCGGCTGATGCCCGGCCGTCGTTGGTCCGACGGACTGCACCAAGCGGTCGAGGCCAAGGAAAGCGTTCGCGTGCGAGAGGAGAACGTCACCTACGCCACGATCACCCTCCAGAACTACTTCCGCATGTACACCAAACTCGCCGGCATGACCGGCACGGCCATCACCGAAGCGGAGGAATTCAACAAGATCTACAAGGTTGACGTCGTGGCGTTGCCGACCAACCTGGAGTACATCGCCTTGCAGCCAGGGTCTGACCTGATCGAGGTGGAGTCCCGCGAGGACGGGACGAGGTTCTCCTACTTTGCCCGGCCTGACGATCCGGAAAAGCGACCCGTCTATTGGCGGCGCAAGGACTACCCCGACGTTGTCTACCGAACGGAAGATGCCAAGTTGCGGGCGGTGACAGCCGAGATCCTGCGCCGCCACGTTCTGGGGCAGCCTATGCTGGTGGGCACGACCTCCGTTGAGCTCTCCGAGCGGCTGTCGGCCCGGCTGCGGGGCGAGCCGCTCCAACACCTGGCCCTGGTGATGATCCTGCGGGATGCCTACCTGGAGGCGAACAACCTTGCGGATGACGGGATGCGCGTCGAAGCGCTCCTCCCGCTCTACGAACCCATCGAGACCTTGTCGGCCGGCGTGCTGCGCCAGTTCGCCCGCGACCTCAATCTCCCCGCCAATCCGACCCGCCCCGAGAATCTTGAGCGGCTGACGCGTCTCCTCGAGCTCGAGGATGGCGATCAGCCGAGGCTGGTCGATGCGCTCCAGGGGGGAATCCCCCACAATGTCCTGAACGCCAAGGAGCACGATCGCGAGTCGCTGATCATTGCCAGCGCCGGCGGGCTGGGGGGGGTGACGATCGCCACCAACATGGCGGGCCGTGGCGTCGACATCAAGCTCGGCGGCGAGATTCCGGAGGAGACGCTGGCTTTGGTCAACCGTGTGCTGCGGCGGGCCGGCGTTGAAGATCCCTACAACATGAGCATGGATCAGCGCCTGGCCGCCCTGGAGAAGGTGGATCCCGAGGCGATCGGGATCTATGAGGCCGGGGTGCGCCAGTTCAGGGAGTTCATGGAGGGGGCCAGGCGCGTCAAGGAGCTGGGGGGGCTGCACGTGATTGGCTCCCAGCGCCACGAGGCACGGCGCATCGATAACCAGCTACGCGGCCGCTCCGCCCGCCAGGGAGATCCAGGGTCGTCACAGTTCTTCCTCTCCCTCGAGGACGAGCTCATGCGGCTTTTCGGCGGCGGGCAGGTCTCTTCCTTGATGCAGCGCCTCAACATCGACGACCTGACGCCGATCGCCCACAGCCTTGTCGACAAGACGATCGAGCAGTCGCAGACGCGGGTGGAGGGCGCCAACTTCGACACCCGCAAGCATCTCCTGGAGTATGACGACGTTCTCAATAAGCAGCGCGAGGTCTTCTACGGCCAGCGCAATCGGGTCTTCACCAAGGACGACCTGAGCGAGGACGTCGGCGAGATGCTATCAGCGGAAGTGGAACGGCGGGTGCGGCTGGCGCTCAAGGATCCCGAGGGGCCCTGGCGGCTGCTGGCCTGGCTGGAAGAAACGCAGCCCACGTTGGGTCTGGACTCACCCGAGCCCTACCCCTCCTACATGCTGCGCCTGCTCATCAAGGACATTCAGGGCCGGCGCGCTTCGGAAGGGTTGAAGGGGCCGCTTCTGGACATCGCCCGCAGCTCGCTGGAAGCCCAACAGGATAGACTGTACCGTTTCCTCGACGACCAGGTCGAGCGGGCCGAGGCCCGTCTGCAGGAGCAAGTCCGCCAGCGCGCCGAAGCTGCGGACTCGGCCGTGGAAGCGGCCGCGCTGGAGGCGGAGGAATCCGGAGGGGCGCTGGATGCGCGCGCTGCGGAGCGCGCCGTCCAGGAGGCGACAGGACTCAGGCTCTCCCTGAGCGGCCTGGCGGAGCCAGGCGATCTGCGACGGGCCATCCCGGGCGAGATCGAGACGGCGCTTGAGCGCTCCACGTGGGCGGGGCTGGTGCAGGTCGTCGAACGGCGGCTGGGCGAACCGCTGGGCGTGGAACCGGCGCCGCCATTACCTTTCGGCTGGGGCGCTGTAGGAGAGCGCCTGCATCAGGCGTTGGACCAACTGTGGTCGCGCCGCCTACAAGCTTTGCTGGGCCAGATCCAGGCCGATCTCGACGCCTGGCTGACGGATGAGGCCACCGCCGACGAGGCAGCGATAGCCAGGTTACTCGTCAGGATGAGCTACGGTCAGCAGGCGTTCTTCGACCGCAAGACGCACCAACGGCGGTCCGTGATGGTCGCGCGCCTCTCGTACACGTACGGTGCTGCCCGGCTGCTCGAGAACATGGATCCGGAGGCGCTGACCGCTCAGGTGCTGGAGCATCTCCGGGGCGCCCAGGCGGCGCTCCAGCGAGCGATCGGGAGAGCCGAGACATCCCGAATCGGGGCCGGCAAGCTGGAGGAGCTGGATGAGCGCCTTCGCCAGCGGCTGCTGGCGGAGTGGGGCAGGGAAGCCTATGCGGAGGCACTCTCGGCCCCGTCGCTGGCCTCTCTCTCACCCGCGGCCAAAGTCAGCCTGGCCGAGATCCTTGGCCAATGGATCCTCACTGGCTTCCATCGCCGCCTGATCCTGTCGGTGGGGGACCGGCTGTGGGTCGAGTACCTGACCGAGATGGAGGCGCTGCGGACCTCGATCGGCCTGGAGGCTTATGGGCAGCGCGATCCGTTGGTGCAGTACAAGAGCCGGGCGTTTGACATGTTCCAGGCCCTGCTGACGAACATCCGCTCGGGCGTCGTGTCGGGGCTGTTCCGGATCGGCCAGCCTGCGCCCAGCCGCCCGCAGTCGGCCCCCGCTCCCGCGCCCCTCCCACAGCGGGCGCCGGTCGTGGAAACGGCCGAAGTCAGCGGAGGAGGCGCGCACGGGCCGGTGGCGTCCGAGGACAGGAAAAAGCGGCATCGGAGGCGTCGCTAGGTCCATGATGCGATGTGCAGGGTCCTTTGAGGCTTGTCCCGTGACCGTGGGTCCTCATGATCGGCTTGCTCCCACCGGTAAGCGGGGGTGAGCCGGAAATGTGAGCAGCGGGACTTGACCGAGAGCTCCGTGGAGCTAAGGCAGACGATGAAGCGTCTGCCCAAGATTGACCTGCACCGACACCTGGAGGGTTCCCTCCGGGTTGAGACGCTGACGGAACTGGTGCGGACCGAGCACCTCGACCTGCCAGTGGACGAGGCGTCCTTGCGGGCGCTGGCTCAGATCTCGCCCGGCGACCCTCGTGGCAGCCAGACATTTCTCTCCAAGTTCGAGTTCTTGCGCCAATTCTACCGATCGCCCGAGATCGTTGAGCGCACCGTGCGGGAAGCCGTGGCCGATGCCGCCGCCGACAGCGTTCGCTACCTCGAGCTCCGGTTTACCCCTGTCGCCCTGGCACAGGCACGCCAGTATCCGTTAGGGGACGTCTTTGAATGGGTCATCGAGGCCAGCACGGCAGAAGCCCGGGACCGCGGCATCAAGGTTGGGCTGATAGCCAGCGTCAACCGCCAGGAGCCGATCAAGACGGCAGAGCAGGTGGCCCGACTGGCGGCCGACCGACGAGGGGCAATCAGGGGGTTGGACCTGGCCGGCAACGAGGTCGAGTTCCCTGCTGATCCATTTCGACAAGTCTTTGCAGCAGCCAAGCAGGACGGCCTGGGGATTACCATCCACGCTGGCGAGTGGTCGGGCCCGGCTGCCGTGCGCCAGGCGATCGAGTCCCTGGGCGCCGATCGGATCGGCCACGGTGTGCGCACGCTGGAGGATCCACGCCTCGTCGCGCTGGCAAGGGAGAGGCGCACCGTCTTTGAAGTCTGCCTGACCAGCAACCTTCACTCCGGCGCAGTCCTGAACGCCTCGGGGCATCCTCTGCCTCGCATGCTCGAGGCCGGTCTCCAAACGATCATCGGGACCGATGACCCAGGTATCTCCGGCATAACCCTCAGCGACGAGTTCCTCCTGGCGATCGAGCTCCTCGACCTATCGATGGAAAGCTTGAAGGGGCTGACCCTGGCCGCAGCGCAGGCCGCGTTCCTGAGCAGGCGCGAGAAGGCGATGCTGGAAGAAGAACTGCAGCAAGCGTTCTTCGGGGACGGGTAAGCGGTCGAGGCCGGGAGAGGCGTCGTCGCAGGACTTCGATCCTCGAAGCACTTGGTTGGGAGCCCCTGCGGTCCCGGAGAGCGGAACGGTGCAAGGCCAGACCGGCTTCGACCTGCCTCTTGAGGGGAACAGGAATCCGGCCGTCGGTTCGTCCCATGATGCCGATGCACACCCGCATGGTCATTCTCCCCGGGCGTGGCAGTCTTCTAGGACGCTCGGAAGAGGTGGAGTGGTAAACCGATGAAGATTGTTGAGACGGGCGGCCTGGATGTTCGTGTCGTCAGCGACGGAACCTGCCGGCTGGACGCTGGGGGTTTGTTTGGCTTGGTGCCACGCGTCCTCTACCAACGACTCCATCCACCTGCGGATGACAACACGCTTCCCAGCGCCCTCAACTGCTTGCTGGTCCGGTCGCGGGGGATGACGATTCTGGTTGACACCGGGATGGGCGACAAGCTCACGCCCGAGGACGCCCAGCGGACCGGGATCGCCCGGCCTGACGGCGGTCTGCTGCAGGCGCTGGCCAGAGAGGGTGTTGCCCCGGATGATGTCGACGTGGTCATCAACACGCATCTCCATTCCGACCACTGCGGCGGGAACACCCGGCGCGAGGGAGACCGCATTGTAGCGACCTACCCGAGGGCGACGTACTGGGTACAGCGCATGGAATGGGCTGAGGCCAGCCAGCCCGATGCGCGCACGCGCGGGACCTACCGGGCGGAGAACTTCGCCCCGCTGATGGCGGAGGGGCGCGTTCGGCTGCTCCACGGGGATGCCGAGGTCACCGATCAGGTCCGCTGCGTGGTAACCCGCGGTCACACCCGGGCCCACCAATCGCTCCTGCTGCAAGCCGGGGATTGGTCCGCGCTCTACGCAGGGGACATGGCCTCCTACGCCATCCACATGGCCAACACCGCCTGGCTGACCGCCTTTGATGTTGAGCCTCTGGAGAACATCCGGACGAAGGAGCCATGGCAGCGCTGGGCGCTTGAGACGGGCGGCTGGCTGATCTTCGAACATGACCAGAAGACGCCAGTCGCCCGCCTGGTGGAGCGCGGCGGGCGACTGGCGGCGGAACCGATCGGCTAGGGCGGGAGGCTTAGCGGGTCGCCTCCCACTCGGCCACAGCCTCTCGGATGAATCGCCGAATCTCAGGATCTGGGACCTCGTCGATCGAGGGGTAACTATCCACCCCGATATAGACGCGCACCGACCCGCCGGCGTCCTCGACCAGTCTGACGCCGCGATTGACCCCCAAGGTCTCGACAAGTTTGCGATCCAGGATGCTGTTGATCTGTTCGACCATGGTCTGGGGACGGGTCGGCTTCTCGGCCATGGCAGGCTCCTCCCTCGGCCTCGGCTTCAGCGCCTCGCGATCCGTCGCGCCAAACCAGGCGTTGAGGTCAGCCAACGTGTACTCGATCCGGCGGCGGTCTTTGGAGCTCAGAAGCTCCTCGGCGCTGCGATACTCCCGGTCGCCCACCTTGACGATCAGCTTGCCGGAGACCTCCTCCCGCAGGAGCGTGGCGATCTCGAGGGTCTGTCTCGCGGCCGGGACGGGGCGGGATGAAGGAGCAGCTTCCTCCGCTGACTTGGGAGGAACATCCGAACGGACGCCTTGACCGCCCGCATCAATGGGAGCTCCGGCGCCGGGCGGCGGCACACACCCCTCGACAGGCGCACTGGGTGCAGGATGCGCTTCTGCCAAGACCGCAGGCTCCGCCTCTTCCGTGGGCTCGACATGGCCTGAGCCCAGATCCACGTCCTTGCCCTTCTCCTCCTTGCGGCCCTTCCAAGCGTGGTAGGCCATGGCGATCAAGATAGCGCTCGCCAGGAACATGAGGCCCGCGAGGGCGGGCAGGGTTATCGTGGCAGGCATGCCGACTCCTCCTGCTGACAGGACGGGCAGTAGTGGGCAGCGCGCTGGCCGATCACCGAGCGGACAACCCGGGTGCCGCAGGTCGGGCATGGCTTGCCGGCTCGTTGGTAGACACGAAAATGGTTCTGGAAGCCGCCGCCGCGATAGACCCAGTCGAGGCTGGCGCCGTTGTGCCGCAGCCCCTGGCGCAATGCGCCGCGAATGCCCTTCCACAGCCGGTAGACTTCCTCTTTTGTCAACGCGTCACTGCGGCGCAAGGGGTGCAGGCGGGCGCGATGGAGGGCCTCATCTGCGTAGATGTTGCCCATTCCCGCCAGGAAGCTCTGGTCGAGTAGCAGGGGCTTGAGGAATCGCCGGCGGCCTGCCAGTCGCTCGGCGAGGGACCCGGCCGTGAAGCCGCGCGAGAGTGGCTCTGGACCCAGAGCCCCCAGGATCTCGGACGGATCGCCGACGAGGTAAACGCGCCCGAACTTGCGGGCGTCGTTGAAGCGAAGTTCCCAGCCTTCCTCGAGAACGAAGACGGTACGTTCGAAACGATCTCTGGCTGACTGGGCGGGGCTCAGGACGAGATCGCCCGTCATCTTGAGGTGGATCAGGAGCGCGCCGGAATCCAAGGGAAAGACCAGGTACTTACCTCGGCGTCGGACATCCAGGACGGTCCTGCCGGCGATGCGGCTCCGGAAGGTCCCAACGGAGGGCTGGGCGATGTGTCCGGGCCAGCGCAGGATGGCGCGGCGGATCACGCTCCCGGGAAGCGCCGGGGCGCCGTCCGCGCCGCGGCGCAGGCTGCGCGCGATTGTCTCGACCTCGGGCAATTCAGGCATTCCTGAGGCGATTATACCTATCTTCCGCTCTGGCGCGCGGCCCCCTCCAGTACCATCCTCACTCGAATGTGATGAGGTCACGGATGAGGTCGAGCTTGGCTGGACCGATTCCCGGGACGTCCAAGAGATCCTCGGGCACCAGGAACGGGCCGTGGCCCTCCCGGTAATCGATGATGTTCTGGGCCAGTGCGGGCCCGATGCCGGGCAGCAGGTCGAGCTCGGCCACGGAGGCCGTGTTGACGCTAATGCGGCCGGCGCCGGGGGTCGGGGAACCCGTAGCGGATGGAGGGGAGGTCGCCTCCGGCCCGCCAGGCACGTTGACTTGCTCGCCGTCGGCCAGCGGGGCAGCCAGGTTGAGCGCCTCCAGCCTGGCCTCGGGCAATGCTCCCCCCGCAGCTTCGATCGCGTCCTGGACGATCGCGCCGAGCGGGAGAACGCAGACGCCTGGCTCCTGGACGGCTCCTGTCACGTGGACACGGATGGGGGCGGGCGATGGCGGAGGGCCAAGCGTGACCGGCTGGCCCCTGGGCTCGGCGACCAATAGAAGAACAAACCCGGCCGCCAGCAAACCGATCAGTAGACCGGCCAAGAAGGTCCCCAAGCGCTTGAGCATACCTTGTCACCCCCTCGAATGTTACAGCCCCCCACGATGGCGCTTCCAGAAGTGTGAGAGACGCGGAAGCCACAGTGGGCGTAGGCCCGGAAACGCACGGCCCAGATCCCCCTTCTCGCCTCAGTCGTCGTTCGGTCACAACGCTCGCCTGGATTATCGCGCCGCGGCCGGGGGATGCCAAACCGGATATAATCCTGGCCATGGCACCCATCTACACGGGAAAGGGCGATGATGGCTTCACCGGCCTGTCGGGCGGAGGCAGGGTCCCCAAGCATCATCCTCGAGTGGACGCTTGTGGGGCAGTGGATGAGGCCTCCGCGGCGCTAGGCCTTGCCCGGGCGCAGGCCGCCTCTCAGGTTACCAAGGACGTGCTGCTTCAAGTCCAGCATGATCTATACCGGCTCATGGCCGAGATTGCGGCTGCCGGCGAAGGAAAGGCGACCGGGGCCAGGCTGGATGCCTCGCGCGTCGAGTGGCTCGAGGAGGAGATCGAGAGATTCTCGGGCCTCGTCTCTCTGCCCAAAGGATTCGTCATGTCGGGCGATTCGGTGGGCGAGGCAACGCTCGACCTGGGCCGGACGATCGTACGTCGGGCCGAGCGCCTGGCCGCCCGTCTTTCGCACGAGGGATTCCTTGAGAATCCCCACTTGCTGCGCTACCTGAACCGCCTCTCCACCCTGTGTTTCTGCCTCAGCCTCTGGGAGAATGAGCAGGCTGGTGTCACCAAGCCCAGCCTTGCGACGCCCGACCAGCCATGATGGGGACGATACTCAATATCATCACCGTGCTCATGGGTGGAGGGCTAGGGCTAGCCTTCGGCAACCGGCTGCCCGATCGGCTCCGCCACACTCTGCTTTCGGGGCTGGGTCTGTTCACCGCGGTGGTTGGCGTGCGCCTGTTCCTCCAGACCTCGAATCTGCTCATCCCGTTGGCGGCGCTTGTGCTCGGCGGGCTGGCCGGCGAGTGGTGGCGCATCGAGGACGGGCTGCGGGGAATCGGGGCCAGGCTGGAGCGCCGCTTCGGTGGCGGCGAGGAGGCCGGCGGCACCGGCGGTCGCTTCGTCCGCGGCTTTCTCACCGCGAGCCTCGTCTTCTGTGTGGGCCCCATGACGATTCTCGGTTCGATCCAGGACGGTCTGACCCATGACTACAGCTTGCTGGCAGTCAAGGCGGCATTGGACGGCGTGGCCGCGATGGCTTTCGCCTCCGCCTTGGGTGCAGGGGTCCTGTTCTCGGTCTTGACGATCGCCGTCTACCAAGGAGGGCTCACGCTGTTAGCGGCGCAGGCACAGGCTGCTCTGACGGAACCGGTGACGGCCGAGATGTCGGCGGTTGGTGGCGTCATCTTGGTCGGCGTGGCGCTGGGCAACCTTCTGGAGCTGAGACCGATCCGGACTGCTAGTTTCCTGCCGGCCCTGGTCATCGCTCCGGCAATCGCCTGGATCGTGCAGCGCCTGGGAGGAGGCTGACCGGCCCGCGGGGCAAGCGATTCGGACGTGGGGCGGCCGGCCTGAGCAGGCAGCATTCCGCCGTTTGTGTCACACGGTGCGGCCTTCCGATGAGCGTGGCGCCCGGGATCGTCTGTCTCGGGCGTTTCCGATTCGTGCACGTCGAGGAGTGGACCGTCGGCGGCTAGGGCGTCGCGCCGGCCAGAGCAGCCCCAATCTCGGCTGCCAGGATGTCGTAGGATGGGACCGAGTTAGGGTTAAGGGGATCGACGATCAGCTTGCCATTGACCACAATGCTGGGCGTCGAGTGGATTCCGAGTGCCTCTCCCGCCGCCAGCTCGCTATCGATTTGGCTCTGATGAGGATGGCTGTCGAGGCATGTCCGGAACGTCTGGACATCGAGGCCGAGGGATTCGGCGAAGGCAATCAGTCGGCGGTCGACGAACGCCCCCTCATTCTCCCCGTTCCAGTTGGCCCACAGGATGTCATAGTAGTCCCAGAAACGCCCTTGCTCGTTAGCGCACAGGCTGGCGTTGGCTGCCTGCATGGACTCGGTGCCGATGAAAGGGTATTGGCGGAAGACCAGCCGGGCCTGGCCGGTGTCCACGAAGTATTGAATCAGCCGCGGCACGGTCGTCGTGGAAAAAGCTCGACAAGCCGGGCACTGAAAGTCCTCGTAGAGCTCGATCAGGACAGGAGCGTTGGGGTCACCCACGGCCGTTCCGTCGGCTCGCGCCATGGCTCGCGGGGTGATCTGGACGATGTCACCCACCGGCGTGAACGAAGGATAGACCAGCAGGACCACCAAAATCAACGCAGCAGTCAGGATGACCCCGACGACAAGCCATCGCTGCTGGCGTCGCCGGCGGTCTCGTCTCTCGCGAATCTCAGCCCGTTTGCTCATCGGAATGGCCCTCATCTAGGAGTGCTGATTCTGCCATGAAGGCTGCTGTCTGTCCACGCAGCCCTTTCTTGCGGACCCGGAAGCGATTGGATTTGGGGGCGGAGCCGAGTAAACATCGGGTTGGGCGAGAGCGCCGCTTGAGAAGAGCGATGCACGACGCGAGTTCTTGTCCGCCCGGGGTCGAGGTATGTTGCCGGGATGTGCCCGGCACCTGCGTGGCAGGAGAGGCACGTCCCGGTCGGCACTTGCTCGGCCGTTAGCCCCGCGACGGCTTCCGAGCTCAGGGAGCTCGGAAGCCGGAGGAGGGCGCCGGACGAGGGTTCAGGTCAGGCCGCCGACCAGGCGCACGATCTGTGCGCCGTAGAGCACGACGATAATCGCGCCGACGCACAGAACGGTAAGGACGAGGACGCCGATGATGGTACCGCAACCGCAGCCCCTGCCCGGTCCGTACCGGCGCTGCCAGAAGGGCTGCCGGTAGGGCATCGCCCCTTGAACGTAGCCCCCCGGCTGGTCCTTCATCATGTCGGGGTGGGCGTCCGGCGGCTTCTGGCCGAATTTCATCGCCGACTTGGGTTCGAACTTCATCTGTGGCTTCGGGGATTGTGGTGCTTTGAAGATGCTCTGTTTCGGGCTGGGCCTGGAACCTCCCGACTTGAAGCCACCCATCTTGAACCCGCCCGACCTGGATCCGCCGGACCTCGAAAACCCACCCTTAGAGCTCTTCATCGGTCTCTCTCCTCTGAAAGGGCAATGGACCTACCCTCGGGTCGGACCCAACGTCTTCCTGGCCTGCGCTTCGGCAGCCTTTTGCCACCCCCCGGCTGCGACCTCATCGGATCCAGAACCGGCACTCCGCTGCCCCTGCCGCGCGGCAGCTAATCTCCTCGACCTGAGGTTCGGCTCCGGTTGCCCACTGCAGGGCCTCGACGATCTCGCCCACAGCCGTGTAGCAGCAAGGTTCGGGACACGAGATCCCGTGCGTTCGGTCACCGGTCCGATCCGTCAGATAGAAACCCTCCTGCGTTCGTTGGACCTGTACCGCGTCACCTGGCCTAGCCATTCTGTGTGCCAGGCGCCTCAGGGTCCGTTC
>CAYQUY010000038.1:3737-13399 GCA_964420755.1 uncultured Anaerolineaceae bacterium | reverse complement strand
GCCTATGAGCGCGCCATCAACTGGACGCTGCCGGTCCTGGCCTGGCCCGACATCCTGGTCGGCCCGGGTATGCTCAGCGGATCGACGGGCCTCTCGTTTGAGCAGATCGTCATCGATGTGGAGATCTTCCGGCGACACCGGCGACTGCGCCAGGGGATCAACAGCGGGCCGAAGCGCTGGCTGGAGGATGTGCTGACAGCCGTCGGCGCGGGTGGCAGCTTCCTCGCCCAGCGCACTACCCGGGACGCCCTGCGGAAAGACGAGTGGTATGTCAGCCGACTCGGTTTCCACGATACGTACGAGCAATGGGAAGCGCTCGACAGGCCATTTGTCCTGGCGGAAGCCCGCGAACGCGTCGATCAGCTCCTGGCGAAGCGGGAGTCTCTGCCCCTGGATGACCGCTCCGAGCAGGAGCTCAATCGGATCGAGCGTCAGGCTCAAATGGCCTGATAATCCCAGAATAGGGTGGAGAGATGGACGTACAGCTGCAGGTGCTATCCGAGGCGGAACGGGAACTCATCCACGCCGAGAGCCTCCGGATCCTGAGCGAAGTTGGCGTCCGCTTCCATGGTGACAAGGCCCTGGGCATTCTGGAGACTCACGGCGCCAAGGTCTCACGGGAGCACAAGGTGGCCAGGATTCCCCAGGAACTGGTCAGCCAAGCTCTGGCGACTGCCCCCAAGTCATTCGTGCTGCAGGCCAGGAATCCCGATCTGAGCTACCGGCTCCCTTCCGTTCTTCCCGGATATGGCATGGATGGGACCTGTGCCTTCGCCGTTGACTTCGAGACTGGGGAGAGGCGCTACGGAACCACCGAGGACATCCGGAACGCCTTGCGCGTCTTCCAGGCGCTGGATCTGGCTGTGATGGCCTGGTCGCCCACCTGCGCCTCGGACAAGCCTGCCAACGCCAGGCCCCTGCATGAGTTCTTCGCCATGCTGCGGCACTGCTCCAAGCACGGCCAGCACGAACTTCACCGCGTCGCCCAGGTGCCGTACCTCGTCGCCGGCCTGAAGGCCATCCTGGGCAGCGAGGACGCCATCAAGGCGAAGAAGATATGCTCCCTGATCTACTGCCCCGTGTCACCTCTGGTGCACGATGGGCAGATGCTGGACGCCTATCTCGAATTGGGGGAGTTCGAGCTGCCCGTGATGATCATGCCCATGCCGGTCACCGGAACCACCGGCCCAGCCAGCCTGTTCTCGAACATCTGCCTGGCAAACGCCGAAACGCTCTCAGCCATCGTCGTCTTCCAGTTGGCCCACCCCGGGCGGCAACTGATCTACAGCGATGCGGTCGGCACAATGGACTTCGCCACGGGCGGTTTCCTGGCCGGCGCACCTGAGACGGCGCTTCAGGCGACCGGTCTGGTCACCATGGGCCGTCATTACAATCTCCCGACGACGTCGACCGGTTGTTCGGCCGACGCCAAGGAACCCGGGGCGCAGGCTGTTCTGGAGAAGCTGCTGACGACGCTGCCCTGCGTCTTGGCTGGCTCGGATATGATTGTCGGGGTGGGGTTGATCGAGTGCAGTCAGACCCTTGTCCTCGAGCAGATCGTCGTCGACAATGAGATCGGCCATCTCTGCCAGCGCATACGCCAGGGGATCGACACCGGCGAGCAAAGGAACCTGTTCGCAGACATCGCCCAGGCGGGTCCCGGCGGCAACTTCCTCAAGTCAAGGAGCACCCGCCAGGCTGCCCGCAGCGGTGAGTTCTCGCGCACGACGCTGGCAGATCGGCAACCGTACGAGGCTTGGGTCAAGCAGGGAATGCCATCGATCTACACCCGGGCCAGGGAGAAAGTTCAGGCGATTCTGGCGGCTCCCCAGGTGGATCCCTTGCCCGAGAGCGTATCCGATGAGTTGGACGAGATCCTACGTGCCGCCGACCGGGACATCCCCACAGAGGCCGGCAGGTAGCCTCGATGGACAACGACCGTCGGTGATCAGCAGCGCACCTGCGAGCTTGCTGTGCCTGCTCCGCCCCGGTTCAAGGGGCGGCCCACGAGTACCATCGGGGCTCTGATTCCCCGAGGAGTGGCAATGACGACAGACATCGTTTCGCATCTCTCGCCGATCTGGCCCCGCAACTGGACCCTCTTGGCGGACCACGGTCGCGGACCGTACGTCTACAGCACCGATGGCCGAGAGTACCTTGACTTCACCTGCGGCATCGCTGTCACCAACACCGGCCATGCCCACCCGCGGGTCGTCCGGGCGATCCAGGAGCAGGCCGCCCGCCTGCTCCACGGGCAGCCCACGATCGTGCTCAACCAGCCGCTGCTGCAACTGGTGGAAGAACTGCTCACCGTGGTGCCGGCACCTCTGGACACCTTCTTCGTCACGAATTCCGGTGCCGAGGCAATCGAGGGCGCCGTCAAGCTGGCCCGCCACGCCACGAAACGGCCGAACGTGATCGTCTTCCAGGGCTCCTTCCACGGCCGCACCAATCTCACCATGGCCATGACCACTTCCAAGGCAATCTACCGGGCCGGCCCCCAGCCGCTCGCCAGTGGGGTGTTTGTCGCTCCCTACCCCTACGCCTACCGCTTCGGCTGGGACGAGGAGACGACCCTTCGCTTCTGCCTGCGCGAGCTCAAGTTGCTCTTCAAGTCGCAGACGGCACCGGAAGAGACCGCGGCCATTGTGGTTGAGCCCATCCTGGGCGAAGGTGGCTACGTTGTCCCGCCGGATGAGTTCTTGCCAGCGCTCAGGGACATCTGCGACCAATCTGGCATCCTGCTGGTAGCCGACGAGGTGCAGACCGGCTTTGGGCGGACCGGCAAGTGGTTCGCCGTCGAGCACACTGGGGTGATCCCCGATATCCTGGTCATGGCTAAGGCGATCGCCTCCGGGCTTCCCCTGGCCGGGCTGGCGGCTCGCGGGGAGCTGATGCAGCGTTGGCCGCCGGGGTCCCATGGCGGCACGTTTGGCGGCAACGCGGTGGCCTGCGCTGCGGGGGTCGCCACTATCCAAGTGATCCGCGAGGAGCGGCTGGTGGAGAACGCCGCCCAGATGGGCCAGGTACTTCTGGCCGGCTTGCGCCAGTTGCAGGCAGCGCACCCAGAGATCGGCGAAGTGCGCGGGCGCGGGCTGATGATCGCCAGCGAGTTCACCGATCCGACCGGTGAGCCCTGGAGTGAGAGAGCCAAGGCCGTCACCAAGGCCGCCTATGAGGAGGGCCTTCTGCTGCTCACCTGCGGCACATTCGACAACGTCGTCCGCTGGATCCCACCACTCATTGTGAACGCCAGCCAGATCGAGGACGGGCTGGAGAGATTCGAGCGGGCATTGGTCCGCGGCGGATGAGCATTACAGGAACAACCCTTTGTTCGCGGCGAAGCGCGGCCGCGGCCACATTGAATGCGGAGGATTCTATGGAACACAAGCTTTGGATCGATGGGCAGTGGGTGGAGAGCCGAGGCGGCGGAGTGATGCCGGTTGAGAATCCGGCCACAGGCCAGAAGATCGCTGAGGTGGTAGACGCAAGCCTTGAGGATGTGGACCGGGCCGTGCAGGCGGCCAAGAAAGCCTTCTACGACGGGCGCTGGTCAAAGAAGGTTCCATCCGAACGATCGAAGGCGCTCTGGAAACTGGCCGATCTCCTGGAGGCGCGCGCCGAGGAGTTCGCCCGCCTGGAGACCGAGAACACGGGCAAGCCCTACAAGCTCCTCAGCCTCAATGGCGATACCATGTTCTCGATTGATAATCTTCGCTTCTTCGCTTCGGCAGCTCGGGACACGCATGGGTCCCACGCCGGGGAATACTGGCCGGGATACACTTCGCTGTATCGGCGCGAGCCAGTCGGGGTGGTCGGCCAGATCGCCCCGTGGAACTACCCGCTCATGATGGCGGTATGGAAGCTCGGCCCGGCCCTGGCGGCGGGCTGTACGACGATCCTGAAGCCCGCCTCGATCACCCCGTTGACTACCCTGTTGCTGGCGGATCTGACTGCGGAGGCCGGGATCCCTCCCGGAGTGGTCAACATCGTCACCGGCCGCAGCGCCGGCCGCGCCCTGGTGCAGCATCCAGACGTCCGCATGATCAGCGTCACCGGCTCGACGGAGGTCGGCCAAGACATCATGCGCAATGCCGCGGATACGGTCAAGCGCCTGCACCTGGAGCTGGGTGGCAAGGCACCCCTAATCGTCTTTGGCGACGCGGACCCCGAACTGGTCGCAGCCAAGGCCACCCTGGCGGCAACGATGAACACCGGCCAGGACTGCACCGCTGCCACCCGGGTCTATGTCGAGCGCCCCGCACTGGAGTCCGTCCAGGAGGCTCTGGTCCAGAAGATGCGCGCCGTTCGCATCGGAGACCCCTTCGTGGACACCACAGAGGTCGGGCCGCTGATCTCCAACACCCAGCGCGAAACGGTGAGCGGCTTCGTGGAGCGGGCCAAGGCAGCCGGAGCCAGAGTTCTCACCGGAGGTCGAGTGCCCAAGGATCACCCTGAGGGCTACTACTACGAGCCCACCGTCATTGCCGGTGCCGACCAGAAGTCCGAGATCATCCAAAAGGAGGTGTTCGGCCCCGTGCTGACCATCAACCCCTTCCAGGACGAGGCCGAGGCGGTATTTCTGGGCAATGACGTGATCTTCGGGCTCGCCGCCTCGGTTTTCACCAAGGATGTCGGACGGGCCATGCGCGTGTCGGCACAGCTGGAGTTCGGCACGGTTTGGGTCAATGACCACATCCCGCTGGCCTCCGAGACGCCCCATGGAGGATTCAAGCAGTCCGGTTTCGGCAAGGATCTGTCGGCGGAGGCCGTCGGCGATTATCAGATCACCAAGCATGTGATGATCGCGATCTAGGGCTGGGTTCAGGTAGACTAGCACAAAGCGAGGACTGCGTCGCATCACGAGGAGCATGTCCGCGGACAACATGAGCCGGCACGCCGGTCGGCAGAGGCGGCGCATCCGGCAAGACGCAGCATGGCAGGGTGGGCTGAGAAGACCAGGAATCCTACGCCGCAGGCGTTGAGACGGCTTCGTCTGGGTTCCGGAGTGCAACCCCGCGGATCATCGAGTCAAGAAGAGAGCGGTTTGGAGGCGACATGGAATACAAGCTGTTCATCGACGGCCAGTGGGTAGGCGGCGGGCCGTTGCTCGAGGTCACCAACAAGTACACGGGGGAGGTCTTCGCGGCCGTTCCCCAGGCACGCCGCGAGGACGTTGACGCGGCCCTAGCCTCCGCCCGGCGCGCCGCGGCGCTGATGGCCGATCTGCCTGCCTACAAGCGGTGCGACATCCTGTTGCGAGCGGCCGCGCTGATCGGGGAGCGCCGCGAGGAGTTCTCCCGCACCATCGCCACCGAGGCCGCCAAGGCCCTCAAGTACGCTCGCATCGAGGTCGATCGTGCCATCAGCACCTTCACCTTCGCCGCCGAAGAAGCCAAGCGCCTGCACGGAGAGACCCTGCCGCTCGATGCTATCCCTTCGGGGGAGGGATACTTCGGGTTCTTTGTCCGGCGGCCGGTTGGCGTGATCGTCGGTATCACGCCGTTCAACTTCCCGCTCAACCTGGTGGCCCACAAGGTCGCCCCCGCGTTGGCGGCAGGCAACTCCATGGTGCTCAAGCCAGCAAGTTGGACCCCGATCACAGCCGTCCTGCTGTGCCAGGTGCTGCAGGACGCCGGCCTGCCGCCCGGCGCGCTGAATCTCATCGTCGGTCCCGGCGGCAGCGTCGGCGAGTGGTTGGTGACCGATCCGCGCGTCGACAAGGTCACCTTGACCGGCAGCATCGCCGTCGGCCAACGAATCCTGGCCATGGCTGGCATCAAGAAGGTGACCCTGGAACTTGGCAACACCAGCCCTGTGATCATTGCCCCCGACGCGGATCTGGACTTCGCCGCCAAACGTTGCGCGGTCGGCGCCTACTACAACTCGGGTCAGGTGTGCATCTCGGTGCAGCGGATCTACAGCCAGAGGCCCGTGTATGAGGCATTCACCGAGCGATTCGTGGCAGCGAGCCGGGCCATGGTTGTCGGTGATCCGCTGGACGAGCGAGTGGATGTCGGCCCGATGATCGATGTGAAGGAGGCTATCCGTATCGAGAATTGGGTTGCAGAGGCCCAGGACCATGGGGCACGCCTGCTGACCGGCGGCCAGCGTAACGGAGCCGTCTACCCACCAACTGTGTTGACCGATGTCACACCCACCATGAAAGTGGTCCACGATGAAGCTTTTGCCCCAATCGCGTCGGTCATTGCCTGCGACGACTTCGAGGAGGCGCTCCGTCAAGCCGACGAGACTACCTACGGCTTACAGGCTTCGATCTTCACCAAGGATGTCCAGCGAGTCTTCCGGGCCATCCGTCGGCTGAACTTCGGCGGCATCATCGTCAATGACACGCCGAACTTCCGCGCCGATCACATGCCATACGGAGGCAACCGACAGAGCGGCTTGGGCCGCGAGGGCGTCCGCTTCGCGATGGAGGAGATGACCAATCTGCAGATGGTTGCCATCCGCTTGGGGACGTGAACCCGCCGACCGGGGTGCAAGACGCCGGGCGGTCTAGCCAGTCGGTTTCCATCGGCCCGTTGCGCCCAGGAGCATTCCCGGGTATGCTCTAGCCGATCTCGTCCCACCGCGGGTGCCCTCGTGTATCTGGCGATCGAAGGCGTTATCGGCGTCGGCAAGACGACGCTCGCCCGCCTGCTCCAGCCGACGTTTGGCGGCGAACTTCTGCTAGAGGTCTTCGAGGAGAATCCCTTCCTCTCAGACTTCTATTCCGACCGCAAGCGCTACGCATTCCAGACTCAGATCTTCTTCCTGCTCAGCCGGTACCGCCAGCAGCGGGAGGCAGTGCCCAACGCACTGGCCAAGGGCAATTTGATTGCCGACTACACCTTCGAGAAGGACGCCCTTTTCGCCAAGCTCAATCTGGAGGGGGACGAGCTCGAAACCTACTTCCGCCTCCACGAAGCACTGGCCGAACGCATCCCCCACCCGGATCTGACGATCTATCTACGGGTCGACACAGAAATCGCCATGCGGCGAATCGCCACCCGCGACCGCTCCTACGAACGCAACATGGATCGCGCCTACATGGATGACCTGAACCGGGCGTACGAGGAGTTCTTCAGCGACCACCCCTCGGGGCCGGTGCTGACTATCGACAGCAATCCCCTGGACTTCGTTGCCCGCCCGGAGCACCTGGCTTACATCGCCAACCGCATCCGGGACACCCTCGGCATCCCGCCATTCCAGCCCCAGCTTCCCCTCACAGGCGGCCTCCCGGCATGAGAGCCCGTCCGGCGCGGCGAGCCTGATTCAGGAACCGGCCGGAGGCTGCAGGGCCAACCAAGGGTTACGGCGGGACCAGTAGAGCTCGTTGGGCGCCCTCGCCCGCACGGGGGAAGGACTATGAAGCATTTCATCGCCGTCGCCGGCAACATCGGGGTTGGCAAGTCGACCCTGGTCGAGCTTCTCTCTCGTCGCCTCGGCTGGCAGCCGTTCTACGAGCCAGTCGGCGAGAACCCCTACCTAGCCGACTTCTACCGGGACATGCGCGCCTGGTCCTTCCACTCCCAGGTCTTCTTCCTCACCCGCCGCCTGCGCGCCCATCGCCAACTCTGCGACCACCCTACGTCCGTCATCCAGGACCGCAGCGTCTACGAAGACGCCCAGGTTTTCGCGCACAATCTGTACCTCCAGGGCCACTTCAGCGAACGCGACTACGCCACCTATCGCGAACTCTACCAGGTGCTGACCGAGTTTCTGCCCGCACCCGATCTCGTCGTGTACCTGCGCGCCTCGGTCCCCACGCTCCGCCAGCGGATCGCGCTGCGCGGACGGGACTACGAGCAGCAAATCGAGACGGACTACCTCACCCGCCTGAACGACCTATACGAGGATTGGACCAAGAACTTCACCCTATGCCCGGTGCTGACGGTGCCCGCCGATGATCTGGACTACGTCGCCCACAGCAGCCACCTGGAACTGATCGTCTCCAAGATCAACGACAAACTCACCGGCAAGGAGGAGGTGGTCTTCGCCGAGGAGGAGGTGGCACGGGTCAACGGGCGTCCCCCGCACACTGCACCGCAAGAGACGTAGTCCCTTTCAAGAGTAACTTCCTAGATCCGTGAGCCTTCGACGTGCCCCTGGGCTCTGCTCCGGGGGCACGCGCCGCTGTCCTCCTCCACAGCTTTCCGCACTGCTGGCATGCCATGTGAAAGCCCCGTTCGCACTGGGGGCAAGTTGCATTACCCAGGGTACGGGGGGGATGGGCGTACCCCGGGTTGAGGAGCGCTTTGGCCCAGCAACCCACGGCCATTTGCGATACAAGGTGGGGGACTGCACATCGCCGGCGGGGTTGAGCGTACCGCAGGCTCCGAAACCCGTGCCTGCAACTGTATACAGTCTTCGGCAGTCGGCGTCGGGGTCGCTTTGGCCTTCCTCGGACGTCGGATCAGGGGTCATCCGCGCTCGAGTAGGGGCGGTGCATGCACCGCCCTGACTGATGATGATTGCGTTCAGGTCCCGAATCCTGTACAATGAGAATCCAAGGCGCATTCGATCGGGCTTTGGCTGCAGGTCAACAGGGGAGACAGCCCGATGGATGTCATCAAGGTTTCTGCCGAGTCGCGCACCTCGGCCGTCGCAGGCGCCATCGCTGGCGTGATCCGCGAGCGAGGTCGAGCCGAAGTTCAGGCAATCGGTGCGGGCGCTGTCAATCAGGCGATCAAGGCCGTCGCAATCGCCAGGGGGTATTTGCACGAGGAGGGCATCGAGATCGTCTGCTTGCCAGAGTTCGTCACCGTCGACATCGAGGGCAAGGAAAGAACAGCCATCAAACTCACGATCGAACCGCGCTAGAGGCCACCGGCCAGCGGACCTCCGCTGACCGGTTTGTTTCCGACCCTGGCCATCCCATCCCAACACGCGCCGCACGATCTTCTCTCAGGAGTGGGGCGCGTTCGCTTTGCCCGCCCGGGCCCGGTGTCCTGTCAGGGCATCCTAACAGGAATTGCCCCTCTTCCAGGAGCATTCATCCTCAGCTCCAGGGGAATGCTATCTGGCGGCTGGACACTTCTTCCAACCGCCACGTTGACGGATCCCTACCGGGAAGGAGGCCCCTTCGATCACGCTCCTACACCCCGCCGGGCACACGCGGCATGTCAAGCATCAAGGTCTCCATCGCCAGCGTCAGGTTGGCATTGCGCCGGATGCACTCAATCGTCCGTTCCGTCGCCCGGACGGCTGCCACGACCTCAGAAGGAGGCACAGCCACCTTCAGCTGCTCAAGATCGCTCTCCCGATCCGGGTTTGCCAAGGGCGCTTGCACGCCGTAGCCTGCCAGCATGGCGTCTCGCCACAGGCTGAGCCAAGTCTCCAGAACCTCGACCGCCTTCCGCCTCTTCTCCTCGAGGTCGTCTTCCCGGCTCTTCCTGCCCACCAAGCGGTCAACATAGTCGAACTGCCCAGGCCGGCCCTCAGCCAGGATTCGCTGCAGGTCGTCCAGGGCACGCGTCCTGAGCTCCAGAAGCTCCGGGTCCTCTCTCAATTGCAGGGCCCTCCCCGGCCTTCCCGCTGCCAGCGCCGCCAGGAGGGCAGACCGCTCGGGCGTCTCCCCCATCGCGGCCAGCGCTGCCACCAGCTCACTGGTGGGCAAGCCCCGCAGTGCCACCACCTCACATCGAGACACGATGGTCGGC
>CAYQUY010000038.1:0-3727 GCA_964420755.1 uncultured Anaerolineaceae bacterium | reverse complement strand
TGGTCGGCAGCAGGCTCTCCGGCTCGCGCGCAGTTAAGAGAAGCACGACTCGCGAGGAGGGTTCCTCCAGCGTCTTGAGCAGGGCATTCTGGGCAGGGAGGCTGGCATAGTGAAAGTCAGTCAGGAGCGCCACCCGACAACGGCCTGCATAGGGCGCCAGGGCCAGCCGGTGCTGCAGCTCGCGGACCTCGTCAATCGGTATCTGGCTCTCCCCCGCCCTCCTGGATACTACATGCAGGTCCGGGTAGCTTTGGGCGGCGATCTGCCCGCAAGCCCGGCAGGCCCCGCACGCCTCCCCGGCGGAGGGCGGCGCCTCGCAGGCGAGCACCCGCGCGAAACGCAGCGCCAGGGTCCGCTTCCCGACGCCATCCGGGCCGGTGAAGAGGTAGGCGTGGCGAACCCGGCCATCGGCGAGATGCTTCTGCAGAAGCTTCACCGCCCACGCGTGCCCAATCATCTCCCAAGCCATGGCCCGATTGTAGCCGATCTCCGGGAGTCCGCCGAGTGCAGGTTCTCAGCCCTCCCCTCTCGGGTATAATTGCCCTGGCACCCCAGGAAAGCACGATGCCCAGCCTTCTCCGCCAAGTCATGACCGTTCCATGGCTCTCCCGCCTGCGGCGAAACCATGCCCTCGAGCATGCCACCGTCCGCTTGATCAGCGCCCGCTACCCACGGACATTCGTGGTTGGCCATTCGGATCCCCTGGGTTTCACCCTTCACGCGGATCTCCCCACCCAAGTGGTCCAACAGGCCGCACAGGAGGCGTTGGCCAGGCTGACGAAAGGTGAATGGCACCTGGCCATTCACCCGAACTGTGGCACCAACTTCATCGCCTCCGGCACATTGGCAGGGCTGGCAGCTTTTCTCAGCCTGAGCGGAACGCGCGGCGCGCGTCGGCGCGACCTTCTCGCCCGGCTGCCCTTCACGATCCTGGCCACAACCCTGGCCGCAGTCCTGGCCCAACCCATCGGCCTCCAGCTTCAACAACGTGTGACCACACAAGCCGACCCGGCAGGGATGGTCATCCGGAGCGTCCAGCGGCTACCTCACGGCCGCGCCCACCGCATCCTCACTTCTGGCTGACATGGATCGCTCCCCTCCCAGCGTCTATCTGCTGCACGGCGATGACGATCTGGCCATCGCCGAGTTCATCGGCCGCCTGAAGGCCAAGCTTGGCGATCCGGCGACAGCCGAACTCAATATCCAGACGTTCAGCGCCGAGACCCTCAACATGAGCGCCCTGGAGGAAGCCTGTACCGCGGCTCCCTTTCTCTCCCGGCGGCGCCTGGTCATCGTCACAAGCGCCTCAGCCTTCGACCGCGCCGGCAGTCACCGGCAAGAGGCCCTTCTCGACCTGCTGGATCGATTGCCGGCGACGACCGCCCTGGTGCTGGTCGACGATTCCGAGCTCGGATCGAACTCGCCCCTGGGGCGATGGGCCGAAGCCCACCAACAGACCGTCTTCACCCGGCAATTCGCCATCCCCCAGGGTCCGGCCTTTGTCCGGTGGATCCGCGACCGGTGCAAGAACCTCGGCGGTGAGGTTGATCCCGAGGCGGCTCAACTCCTGGCCGAGGCGATCGGAGAGGATCCACGGTTGGCTCACCATGAGCTGACCAAGCTCCTGGACTACGTTGACCGGAGCCGCCCCATCCGCCGCGAGGACGTCGAGGCCCTCACCCCCGTCAAGGGCCAGAGCGACGTCTTTGCCATGGTGGAAGCCCTGGGCAGCGGCGATGGTCACCGAGCTCTGACCCACCTGCAGCGCCTCCTCGAGGATGAATCCCCCCGTGCCATCTTCCCCATGATTGTCCGGCACTTCCGCCTGCTGCTGCTCGCCCGGGAGGCGCTGGACTCCGGCCAGGACCCCAAACAAGCCCTCAGCCAGCACCGATGCCCCGTTCCTCGAATCACCTCCCAGGCCCATCGCTTCTCCGCCGCCCAACTGCACACCATCTACCATCGGCTCCTAGAGACCGACGTGGCCATGAAGACCAGTCAGATCGAGGATGCCCTCGCCCTCCAGACACTCGTCGCCAGCCTGGCTACCCAGGCGTAGCCTCCCCTTTTGCAGAAAACGAGGGCCGCGCGGCACATCCCTCATTGGGAGTGGCCGCGCGGCGCCTTGTCCGCCCCTGGCCAGGCTCGCAGAAGTCAACCGATGCTGCCTCGGCCAAGCTCTCAAGGATGACAGGCCAGCGCGCCGGCGATCGCGCTACGCCGCCCGTCGCCGACCCCCAGCCAAAAGTGATCTGGGAGGACGGAGTGGCTGGTCCTCACGTCCAACGAGCCAAGCCTGCCAGGAGAGTGGTCACCAGCCGTGGCCGGGTTCACAAAGCATAATGTCGGCACCCTCCCATACTTGCGGTGATAGTAGTCTGCGGCACGCTGGATCTTGGTGGAGACATCCAGCGCTGGGTCCGCGTCGAACCACAACATGCCTACATCCATCTCAGCCTCCCGCCGCTGGCAGCACGTGCTCGATACGCCATGACCCATCGCGGGGATCTAGCGACAACTGGCATCGCATCCCGGTCGCCGTACGCAGACGGACGATCCGCTTAGGTTCGCTCCGGCCTAGGCCAAACCCGTCACCGCAGACCTCGACGGCGCGGACTTCATGCCTGCGCCCCCGCCATATGAAGTCCTTCGGCGGCCCGCCAGCCATCCCTTCTCTCACCCGAATCCTCTCGCCCCCGCCGAGAATCCTCATCCCGGCCTCTCCCCGGTGCTTGACATGTCCCGTTCTGCCCTGCCTCGCGCCGTCCAAGCGAAGGCTATCCTCGCGACCCGGCCCGACGGTCCGCCCATGACCTCCGCACCTGCCACCCTCAGGACCAGCAGGACATCCCATCCGTCCGTCGCCCATGGGACGCGGAAGCGAGCCGTACGCCCGCGTCCAGATCCCGCGCGCTCAGCCAAGCCGCCTTCCCTCGGACGGTTCCCCTTGCGGAACGAAAGTCGAACCGGCCCGCGACCGGAACGGCTCCATCCGTGCCCCCTCTTATAGCCACTGCCCGGACCGTACTGGCCTCTTCCAGACGAAGCCCCAGCGAGTCGGTCGGGGCTGATGTCGCGGTTGCGAGAACGTGCACCCCGCAGGCAGGCCCATGGCTCCAGATCTGCTCAAGGTCATACCTGCCGGCGCCGCAGCCCTCATGGCTCAGCCATGACAGGTCATCCTGCAGGAGGACGAGATCCGGCCTGCGAATGCCCGCCGTTGTGCGCCGCGCCATTTCCTCCACCAGCCACGCCTGCAGTTCCAACGCAGACCGCTCGTCCGTCGCCAGCTCGGCCACCGCGTGTGGCAACGCCTCCATTACCGCAAGTTCCCGGCCACTGATGTCGATCCCGAGGACCTGGAGCTGGGAGGCCCGACTGGTTAGCGCCAGGCTGAACATCGCGGTCCTGAGGAGCTCCGACTTCCCACTGCCATGGGGCCCAATCGCCAGCAGGCTACACGTGTCCTTCGCCCGGAGGGGGAAGACCAGGGGCTGTCCTCCCAAGGTCAGCCCCAGCAGGACCGTCAGCGGGGGGAAGGGCCCGAGGGCCTCGAGCAGGGGTAGCAGGCGCACGGCGGGCTGACATCGGAGCGGGACATCCACTGCCAGGCTCCCCTCTCCAGGCGCAAGTCGCACCTCCGAGACGCCCAGCACCCGCGCCACCTCGCCTGCGACCGCGCCTAGCTGGCCCAGCGCGGTCCCAGGCATCGGTGTCAGCCTGTAGC
>CAYQUY010000037.1:0-13433 GCA_964420755.1 uncultured Anaerolineaceae bacterium | reverse complement strand
GAATCGTAACCGCCGCTGCCCGCCAGTTCGCGGACATCCGTCAGATCACCGAAGCAGCCGCTGAAGCCCGCCGCCAGGACGCGGGCTAGGCAGGGCCTTCAGCCGCGCACCGCCACGACCAATTCGTGCCCCGCCCCTCGCCGTGGCGCTGGCCACCAGGCACCTCCTACCCCGGTCAACCCAACCGAAGGGCATCTCTCCTCAACCATATGCCTCAGAACGCCTCCATCTTCGAGACCCACCTGCCATCCCCCCAAATGATCGGTCCCGAGCAAGGCCGCTCCTCTTCGATTGAGGAAGCCGCATTTGCGTGTTATCATCCATGGCACGATCCCCCAATCCCGTGAGAGGAGAGCCGACGATGAAGAAGATGACCGAGGCCAATCTGCGAGCGGCGTTCGCCGGCGAGAGTCAGGCACACATGAAGTATCTCAACTTCGCCGAGCGGGCCGAGAAAGATGGCCTTGCCAACGTTGCCCGCCTGTTCCAGGCGGTCGCCTTCGCCGAGCAGGTTCACGCCAGCAACCACCTACGGGCCCTAGAAGGCATTCAAGACACGGCTGTCAACCTCGCCGACGCCATCGCCGGCGAGACTTTCGAAGTCGACGAAATGTATCCCAGCTACGTCGCAGTGGCGGAGTTGCAGGGCGAGAAGACGGCTCTGCACCCGATGAAATGGGCCCTGGAAGCGGAGAAGATCCACTCCGTCCTGTACGCCAAGGCCAAAGAAGCTGCGGAGAAGAAACAGGACATCTCCGGCGAAGACATCTGGATCTGCGCCGCCTGCGGCTTCACCGTCGAAGGGGAAGCACCGGATGTATGCCCCGTGTGCGGAGCACCCCGTGCCAAGTTCCGCCGGTTCTAGCCAATCGCACTGGCCTGGCCGAAGCGCCCCGGGTTCCTCCCCGCGGGCGCTTTCTGGTTGCACCACTCTCCGGCGCCCCCGTCCTCCCTGTGTCAACCCATTCGCGACCTCCATTCTCTCGCCCGGGCGCGCTCCTTAGCCCGACAGCCCCTCGAGGCCGCGTCTTTTGACTCTCGTCTTCCCCGATGCTACAATCCTCGGCCCATGCCGGGCGGAACCCGCGCCATGACAGTGCTGGCATAGGCTGCAGAGTGGTCGTGTGGTGGCCACAGCTTCGCACAGGCGCCACTGATGTCCAGTTAGGCGCGACGGTTCGTTGGACAACTCATCCACCGACATGACTACGCCGGCACCCGTCAGGTCAGGATCCATGCCGTCCCGGGCCTGGCACAAGCAGAAACGGAGCAGCCCAAGATCCCCTAGGGCCTTGTGGGGCCTGAGGGTGAGGCGGGCGAAGGCCACCCGACCACACCAATGACCTTCGACACAGGGGCACATCCGCCCCAGACAGGACGGAACATGACCGCGATGGTGATCCTCAACCCGTACTCGGCCCGCTGGAAGCCCCAGAAGCGCAAGCCTGAAATGGAGGCTGCGCTCAAAGCTGCCGGAATTGCCTATGAACTGGTGGAGACCCAGGGAACGGGCGATGGTGTGACGAAGGCCGAGGCCGCTGCCCGCCAGGGCTATTCTCCCATCGTGGCGGCCGGCGGAGATGGGGCGATCGGCGAGGTCGTCAATGGGCTGTATCGCGCCCAGCCAGAGGGGGTGCTCGGCCCGCTTGGCCTGATGCCTCTGGGCACGGCCAATGATCTCGTCCACAACCTGGGCCTGCCGCTGGATCTGGTCGAAGCCGCTCGGGCAATCGCTGGCGGCAAGACCCGCCGGATCGATCTGGGCAAGGCCAACGAGTGGGTGTTCGACAACAACTCCGCCGTCGGCCTCGAGCCTGTCGTTTCGGTTTACAACATCGAGATGGTTTGGCTGCGGGGCGTCGTCCGCTACCTGGTGGCCGCGCTGCGGGCGATCGGCGACCGACCACAGTGGTCGATGCGCTTGGAGTGGGACGGCGGCGGCTACGAGGGGCCGGCAACCCTGGTCTCGGTGGGGAATTGCCCGGTCACGGGCGGGCTTTTCCGCATGGCCCCCGCCGCCGATCCGGCGGATGGGAAACTGACCTTTGTCTACGGCTACGCCCCCACACGCCGGCGGATGCTCGGACTCCTGCCGCGCACAGTCAGTGGCGACTTCGTCAACGATCCGGCTATCCACCAGCACCACACGACCCGGCTGAAGATCGAGATGACCCCGACCTCGCCCATTCAGGTCGATGGCGAGGTGCGCTCGCGGAGCATTTCACAGGTGACCTACGAGGTCCTGCCAGCGAGGCTCGACGTCTTCGTACCCTGACGCGGTCGTCGGCCGCGAAGGCTCCGACAGGGCCGATGGCCCAAGCGGGGGCTGTCTCGCCTCTGCTTGACGTGCGGCCCGGCGTCCCCGCCGGGCTGCACGCCAGGAACGACTCCTTGACCTCCCCGCCTCTCGGAGGCTATAATCACCCTTGTACAATCAGCACGGGGAGCCCGGTGGTCCGGGCTGAGAGGAGGGCAGTCAGCCCTCGACCCGTTGAACCTGATCCGGGTAATGCCGGCGGAGGGAACGCTTCCACTGTTTGATGCAACCCTCCGCTGAGGCCTAGCGGAGGGTTTCTCTTGCGCGCCATCATCTTCGCCGGCGGCAAGCTGGCACACCCCAACCACGACCTTTCCTGCCTGCAGGCCGACGACTGGATCATCGCGGCCAACGGCGGCGCCCGCCACTGCCTGGCCCTTGGGCTTTCACCTAAGGTCGTCATCGGCGACTTCGACTCGCTTACCCCTGCCGAACTCCGGTCCCTGGAATCCGGCGGGACCGAGATCATCCGTCGCCCGCGTCACAAGGACGAGACAGACCTCGAGTTGGCCGTTCGCCTCGCCGCCGACCGCGGTGCAGACGAGGTTCTCATCCTCGGCGGACTGGGAGAGCGCTGGGATCAGTCGCTCGCCAACTTGCTGTTGCCCGCCGCTCCTGGCCTGGAGCGCCTCAGGCTGCGCTTCGTCGATGGACCGCAGGAGATCGCCAGCCTTCGTGGCGGACAGAGCCTCGATCTGCACGGCCAGCCTGGCGATACCGTCTCCCTGATCCCTCTGGGGGGCGACGCCGTTGGCGTGAGCACGCATGGCCTCGAGTACCCCCTCGAGGGCGGCACTCTGCCCCACGGTGCCACACTGGGGGTGAGCAACACCCTCACGGCCAAGACCGCCAGCGTGTCCCTATCCAAGGGTCTGCTCCTCTGTATCCACATCCACTCGGCAGACATTGCGCCATGAAGGAGGGCGTCATGTTGCAGCGACTTACCGCTCTGTTCCTTCTCCTGGTCCTGGCAACCTCATCTTGTGCCCTGCCAGGACTCGTCCAGCCCACAGACACGCCCCTCGCGGCGACCCCGACCGTGATGGCCAGCGAAACCGTTGCCCCACCAGCCGCCGCGCAGCCGACAGCCATGCCTACCCCGGTGACCCTCACCGTAATGACCCACGACTCCTTTGCCATCTCCGAATCCGTCATAGCCGCCTTTGAGGCCGAGCACAACGCCCACGTCGAGTTCCTCAAGGCCGGCGACACCGGCCAGGCGCTGAGCGCGGCCATCCTCTCCCGGGGTAATCCGCTGGCTGACGTCTTCTACGGCGTGGACAATACCTTCCTAAGCCGGGCGCTCACTGAAGACATCTTCGAAGTCTATGACTCGCCCCTCCTGGCGGACATCCCCGAGTCCTTCCAGCTGGATCCGACCCACCATGCCTTGCCCGTCGACTACGGCGACGTCTGCCTCAACTATGACCGCGCCTACTTCACTGAGCACAACCTCCAGCCGCCCCAGAGCCTGGAGGACCTGACCAGACCGGAGTATCGCGGTCTTCTGGTGGTAGAGAACCCGGCGACCTCCTCCCCGGGGCTGGCGTTCCTGCTGGCCACGGTCGGGCACTTCGGTCCCGATCGCTACCTTGACTTCTGGAGCGCGTTGCGCCAGAACGATGTTCTGGTCGTCGATGGTTGGGAGACGGCTTACTACACCGAGTTCAGTGGCTCCGCCGGCGCCGGGCCGCGCCCCATCGTCGTCTCCTACGGCTCGAGCCCGCCCTTCGAGATGATCTACGCTGCCACCCCTCTCACCGAGCCGCCGACCGCCGCGGTCGTCAGCGACGACACGTGCTTCCGCCAAGTCGAATTCGTCGGTATTCTACAGGGAACTGCCAACCGGGCGTTGGCCGAGGCCTGGATCGACTTCATGCTCTCCCCAACCTTCCAGGAGGACATGCCACTTCAGATGTACATGTTCCCTGTGAACCCCAGCGCCCGACTGGATGAGCGCTTCGTCCGCTACCTGGCGGTGCCGGAACATCCGGCCTTCGTCAGCCCGGCGGATATCGCTGCCAACCGCGAGACCTGGATCGAAGCATGGACCGAGACCGTCCTGCGGTGAAACCCACCGGATCTCTCCCTACCCGCCGCGTCAAGACGGCGTTGGGCGGCCTAACGCTCTGGCTGGCGCCCCTGGCCTTCCTGGCGCTCTTCTACTTCTACCCGATGGCCAGCATCCTGGGGTTCAGCCTGCGGCGCAGCCCCACCGGACTCGCCGCGCCATTCGTCACCCTTCTCACCTCCGCTTCAATCCGAGGCGTGGTCTGGTTCACGACCTGGCAGGCGGCCCTGTCCACGGCGCTCACGCTGCTCCTCGGCTTGCCCGGCGCGTACCTGCTGGCCCGCTACGAGTTTCGGGGCAAGTCCCTCTTGCGAGCCCTGACGGGGATCCCTTTCGTCATGCCAACCCTGGTCGTTGCTGCGAGCTTCAACGCCCTTCTTGGACCTCGCGGCTGGCTCAACCTCGGGCTGATGCAGGCCCTTGGCCTTACTGAGCCGCCCGTCCACGTTCTCAACACCCTCACGGCGATTCTGATCGCCCACGTCTTCTACAACACGACCATCGTCCTGCGCATCGTGGGCGACTTCTGGGCCCGTCTCGACCCCCGCCTGACCCAGGCCGCCCAGACGTTGGGCGCCGGCCGCTGGCGGACGCTGCGCCACATCACCCTGCCCCTGCTGGCGCCGGCCATCGCTGCCGCGGCCTTGCTCGTGTTCATCTTCGACTTCACCTCCTTTGGCGTCATTCTCGTCCTGGGCGGCCCAGGCTTCGCCACGATGGAGGTCGAGATCTACCGCCAGACCATCAGCCTGCTCAACCTGCCTCTGGCCGCGGCCCTGTCCCTGCTCCAGATCGCCTGCACGCTCGGGCTAACCATCCTCTATACGCGCCTCTCAGCCAGAGTCTCCAGGCCGCTCCCCCTCAAGCTCCCGGCCCACACTCGCGGCCCCTTGCGCACCTGGCGCAGCCGCCTGGCGGCTGGCGCCCTCATCGCGCTGCTTCTTCTCCTGCTCACCACGCCGCTGCTGGCATTGGCCGCCCGCTCTTTCGCGCGCCTTGACCCGGAACGCGGCCAGCATGGCCCATTCACCCGCGGCTTCACGCTTGCCTTCTATGAGGAGCTCTCCCGCAACCCACGCCAGTCGCTCTTCTACGTCCCGCCCACGACGGCTATCGGCGTTTCACTGGCTTACGCCGGCGCGACCGTCGTTCTGGCGCTGGCGTTGGGGATGCCCGCCGCCTGGGCGCTCGCCCATCGCCGCCAAAGCGTCGCCAGCCGAGTGCTCGATCCGGTCCTCATGCTGCCACTGGGCACCTCAGCCGTCACCCTCGGCCTCGGATTCATCGTCTCCCTGGATCGCCCTCCGCTCGACCTGCGGGCCTCACCCCTGATCGTCCCTCTGGCGCACACGCTGGTGGCCTTCCCATTCGTCGTCCGCAGCCTGACGCCGGCGCTGCGCAGCATCCGGCCCCGCCTGCGCCAGGCAGCTGCCGTTCTCGGCGCCACCCCGCCCCAGGTCGTCCGCCGGATCGACCTACCCTTGGTGGGAAGAGCGACGCTCGTCGCCGCTACGTTCGCTTTCATGATCAGCCTGGGGGAATTCGGGGCCACGGCCCTCGTCGCCCGACCCGAGTATCCAACCGTCCCTATCGTCATCTACCGGTTTCTTTCCCAGCCGGGCGCACTCAACTACGGCCAGGCCCTCGCCCTGAGCACGATCCTGATGGTCGTTTGCGGCGGGGGGATGTTGGCCATTGAGCGCCTGCGCCTCGGCGAGGCGAGCGAGTTCTAGCACGACCGCGGTGAGAGTCAAGGAGTCAACCTGACGTGAGAGGCCTCGAAGTGGTCGATCTGCACAAGGTGTATGGGGCAACCCGGGCCCTCGACGGCGTTTCGTTCGAAGTGTCACAGGGGGAGATCGTCGCCGTCCTCGGCCCTAGCGGCTGCGGCAAGTCGACCCTGCTCTCGCTCATCGCCGCCCTGGAGAGGCCGGATTCCGGCCAGGTACGCTGGGGCGGCCTCCCCCTCGACGGCGTTCCAACCCATCGCCGCGGCTTCGGTTTGATGTTCCAGGACTACGCCCTCTTCCCACACATGAACGTCTTCGAAAACGTGGCCTTCGGCCTGCGAATGAGCGGAGACTCCGCCGACGGGATTGCCCGCAGGGTGACCCAGGTCTTGGAGCTGGTTGATCTCCCTGGGTTCGAGGCCCGTTCCGTGGACACTCTGTCTGGCGGGGAGCAGCAGCGCGTCGCTCTCGCCCGGACGCTGGCCCCGCGACCCTGTCTGGTCATGCTGGATGAGCCGCTTGGGGCTCTTGACCGGACGTTGCGCGAGCAGCTGCTGCTGGATCTGCCGCGCATCCTCCGCCATCAGTTGGCTGCTCCGGTCGATCAGTGTCCTCAGACCACGCTCTACGTGACCCACGATCAGGAGGAAGCGTTCGCGCTGGCCGACCGGGTTGTCATCCTGAACGCCGGCCGGGTGGCACAGATTGGCGCGCCGCAGGCGATCTACCGCAAGCCAGCCTCGGTCTTCGTCGCCCGGTTCCTCGGTCTGGTCAACCTGCTGCCAGGTCGAGCACGCGAGGAGGATGGCCGCCTGATCGAGACGCCCATCGGTGTGCTGTCAGCTGCAGCCCCGGCCTCCGGCCCGGTGACCGTCTTGCTGCGGCCCGACGGCGCCCGCCTGCAGGCGGCGGAGGGAACACAGATCGAGGGTCAGGTCACAGAGATCGCGTTCCGGGGAGGGATCAGCCGGCTGACGATCGAGGTGAAGGGGAGCCAACTCGTGTTCGACTTCCCCTCGGCCGACCGGATGCCGCCCGTCGGCATGAGCCTGCGTCTGACGTTGGCGCCGGAAGCAGTCCAGGTCCTGCCATGAATCAGCCCATCACCGTCCACAAGCTCAACGCGCGTGGCCAGCAGCTCCTGGAGTATCCCGGCAGCCTGGTCTCGCTGGAGGGTAACTGTCTGGTCCTCGAGGCATACTTCGAGCCGGAGGAACTGGATCTCGTCGGATATCGGCTCCATCGGGGCGACCGCTTCGTCGAAACCTACTACGCTGATCGCTGGTACAACATCTTCACCATCTACGACCGAGACGACGGCCGGCTCAAGGGCTGGTACTGCAACATCACGAGACCGGCGAAATTCAGTCCGGCCGGGGACCACGTCTATGCCGAAGACCTGGCTCTTGACCTGATTGTCTTCCCTGACGGTCGATGGATGGTGTTGGACGAGGAGGAGTTCGCCGCGCTCCCTCTACGCTTGGAGGAGCGGCAGCAGGCACTGCGGGCGTTGACAGACCTGCAGGCGCAAGTCGTCCGGCGGGAGGGGCCGTTTGAGGCGCTCTCCCACGCCCAGGGCTAGGCCCTGGGCGCTACTGCATCAGTCGCCCTGAGTCGCCACCATGAACTGACAGCCCACTGTGGAGGCAGGCAAGGGACCCGAGTCCGCTGCGCCTGCAGCCGAGTTCCGAGGAAAGGGCGGAGCGGCCTGCTAGACTGTCAGAAGCGGAACCAGGGCGTACCCGAGATACCCTTTCAGGACCGGCCAGATCACCCAGTACAAGATGGCCAAACCCGCCGCGGACAGACAGCACAAGACGAGGACCACGATCAAGATAATGAGCCACGTCCTGGAGCCCTTCTTCTCGGGTACGGGCTCGACGGCCGGAGGTTCGACGGCGGGGGGCTCAACCATCGGGGTTCCAGGCTCAATGGTCATAGGATCCTCCTGCGTGATGATTGTATCGACTGCACCGCTGGCCGAAGCCCTGCTACGCGCTCTGCTCTCGCCGGGCCCGGCGCCACAACAACCAGACGATGTAGGCCGTCACAACGATGATCAAGGCGGCGATCAGAACCGGTACAACGACGGACAGGATTGAGAGCACGGTGGCCACGACATCCTCGGCGATGCTGACCGGCACGTTGCCAGTGCCCGCCGTCGTTGCGGTAACCGCCGGACGGATCGCGGCAGACTTGACCACGTGGACGCTGCCGGCGACGAGCAGCCCCGCAATCACGGCGATCACGGGGTGCAGGTCCGAGACAACATGGGCGCTCGAGGCAAACAGGATTGCCCCCGCCACCGGTCGCACAAACGTCTGCAGGATGTCATTGGCATGATTGACAGCCGGCACCTTGTCGGCGAAGAACTCAACCAGGCCAAGGACGAGCAAGGCTCCGATGACCCACCAGCTCTCCAGCGCATCCCAGGGTGGCGAAAGGTTGATCCAGTTTGTGAACCGGGCAACCAAGGCCACCACCAGCAAGGGCAGATAGGCGTTCAGGCCAGCGCTAACCGAAAGCCCGAAGGCCGAGAGAACACCCGCCAAGCCTTCCATAGAGACCTCCTCACACCAAAAGGCTGAAACCGGCCCAGGTGCCGGTGAAGAGATAGCGGAACAGATCGATCAGGGCGATCTGGCCGATGGCCAGGGTCAAGCCGACCGCCAGCAGTCCGGCGAGTTGCCCCCAAGAAGTCGCCTGGTTCTCCCGGCGGAACGCGATCAGCAGAATCATGCTGTAGACGGTTGTCAGCAGGACCAGCACCCCGAGGGTGCTGAGCAGCGCAAGGGGGTAAAGCAAGAGCGGATTCTCAGTCAGGACAGCGGCAACGGCAACGCCGGCCAGGGCGACAAGCAGCGCCAGTTCCCCGAACGAACGCAGGGCGCGTTCGGGGCTCCAATCGCGCCAGGCTGCCTGGTTGAAGCCGGGGTAGACAATGCTGGCCAAAGCGATTCCCGCCAGGGTGCCAGTGGTCAGGCGCAGAGCATTGGTGGGTGGGTAGACATGAGGCGCGTTGGGAAAGAAGCTAAGGTAGGAGTTCAGCCCGTCCACTGCGTATGCCGCGCCAAACACGCCTAACGTCAGGAGCAGCGGCAGCTTCGGAAAGGAAGAGGCTCGTCCGCGATGCAGCGCGGTGTAGAAGGAGAACGTCAGAATCGATCCCAGAAACATGCCGGTGCACCGCGCACACAAGGGGAGAGGCCGGTCGCCAATATGGAAGGACCGGGCATCGATGCGGTGGCAGACAGCATACCCGATCGCATCGGCCTTGCCCAGCAACCCCCCCGGCGTCGCGTACAGCCACAGGCCAATGACGAACACGGCCGGGAGCATCAGCCCTGCAAGTCGCAAGCGGCGGGCAGTCGGGCGGGCGGTGATCGCGGTCGCAGGGGAGCCCATGGCCTCATTATAGCCCAGACCGCGCGCCACACGCCCGTTGGGGGGACTTGTCGGTGTAGCATCCGATGCCTCGGTCGGCTGGCGCGAAACCCGGCCGGGCGCCTCAAAGACAGCCAGCATCGGACCATGAATCAGCTGCCGGCTGGCCTTCGCCTTGACGGTCCTCTGGGCCGCGGTATAATCCCGTCGCCTTCCTCGGTAGCTCAATTGGCAGAGCAATCGGCTGTTAACCGATGGGTTCCAGGTTCGAGTCCTGGCCGAGGAGCCAGAATATTCAAAAGGTAGAACTTCTCTCGTGAGTGGTTCTACCTTTTTTGTCTCAAGCGGGATGGTGTAGTCAATGGCCACCTGGGGCGGGTTCACCTCGATCCGCCTCACGAAGGAGCGGAGGAAGGACTTTTGCTCCACGATGGACCCCTTGCCGAGGAGAGCCCTCAGGTCTTCCACATACGCCCTGACGACAGGAGCCTCTAAGAGTTCCACCTTGGTATCCCTGATGCTCTCGGCAAGCTCAAGCCGTTTCCCCTCCGGGTCATCTATCTGTTCCCGTAGCTCCTTGATCCTGGGGGCCAGGTCTTCCACCTCCAGTTTCCCTGTCTCAAGGGCGCTGTAGAGTTTGTGAAGCCTCTCCCTCAAATCCTCTAATTGCCCGTCTATCACAGCCAGCCTGTCCTCATACTCATCCTTGGCCTGGCCGATCTCCTCATTGGTCAACCTCACCAATTCCGCCAGATTCTCCTCTGTCAGGATATTTGCCTTGACCCGGTCAATGACGAAAGCCTCCAGCCGGTCTTTGTTGATGAGCCGGGCATTGCAGACATCCTTTCCCCGTTTGTAGTAGTTCTGGCAGGCATAGTAAAAAAACCTGGACGACTTGGCCGCACAGCCGAGCATCCCCAAGCCGCACTTTCCGCAGTAGAGCATCCCGCTTAACAGGTAATCGCTGTTGATGGTGCGGGGATGGGTGATCGCCGGGCTTCTCTCGTTGAGGAGTTCCTGCACCTTCTCAAAGGTCTGCTGGTCAATCATGGCCGGGTGGTTGTTCTCAAGGCGGATGACTTCGCTGGAGGCTTTGGGACGGGGTTTGCCCTGGCTCTTGTTCTGCCGATTCCAGAGCAGGGTTCCCGTATAGACCTCATTCTTGAGGATGTAGTAGACGCCGTTCTTATTCCAAGGCTTGCCTGAATTGGTCTTCAGCCCTTCCCCGTTCAAGGTTTTGACGATTTCCTTGGCCCCCATGCCGTTCACACACATTTGAAAGATACGCTGGATGATCGGAGCGAAGACCTCATCCCGTTCAAGCCGGGTCTTCTCATTGGCCCCGTCCATGACCTTTTTTGCCGTGTAGCCGATAGGAACAGTCCCTCCGTTGCGGTAGCCTCTCCCTGCATTTTCTTTCATTCCTCGGATGGTATCCTGGGCAAGGTTGATGGAGTAGAACTCATCAATAACCTCGATCATTCCCTCCAGGAGTTTTCCCGCCGGGGTTTCGTCCACCTGCTCATTGATGGAGATAACGGAGATGCCGTATTTGCGGAGGAGCGACTTGTAGATGATGGAGTCTTCCCGGTTTCGGGCGAAGCGGGAAAGCTTCCATACGAGGATGGCGTCAAAAAACTTTTGCCTCTGTTTGCCAAGGGCGACCATCTCCTTGAAGGCAGGCCGGTTGGCGGAGCGGGCGCTTTCCGCCTCATCTACAAATTCCTTATAGACCTCCCAGCCTCTTTCCAACGCATACTTGCGGAGGGCTTTCAGTTGGGCGGCTATGGATAAGTCCTTCTCCGCCTGCTTCTCCGAAGAAACACGGGCATATAAAACGACTCTCATAGGATCACCCCATTTTTGAAATTAAGCTTAAGCTGGTAGTCAGGAAGCCACAGCAGCACAAGGATCATCCCGCTCCTTCCGAGGGGGATGCACTCGGCGTTGTAAGCCCACTTAACCGATGATCCGAAGACCGAGGCGGGTATCTCATCCTGAAGCGGTCTCCCTGATGCCCACGCCTCAAAGACGGGGTTACCTTCCTCAATCCCCGTCCCTGGGGCGATATATTTGGGGAAGCGGTAGGACTTGACGAAGTATTTGACCTTGATGGGATAGCGTTTGTCATCCTCGACAGGCAAGGGCTTAGGCGGCATCCTGAAGGGAAGCACCAACTGGCCGGGTGGAGTATGGTCTTGCACAATGATTTTTGGCCTCTGATTCTCCGACGGCTCGATCATGACAATCCCGCAAAGGCCCGGATGAGTATAGGCATACCGGATCGCCGTTGCCTCCATAGAAGCCACATAACGGGATCGCAACCGCTCGATGGCGGAGATGCCGGTCTCCACGCTCAGGGCATCTTCAACGAACATCTCCCTGGGCATGAGAAATTCTGATCCGCACCCGAAAGCTTCCCGCTCAATGCGGCTCCGCACTATGGGGTCAACATCCTTTTCGCTGCACAGGTAGTCAAATTCCTCATGCCAGGGAAGAACCGCATGGCCGCACTCGTGGAAGATGCTCAAGCGCTTTCGCTCAAGCATGGTGTCCCCATGAACCCAAATACGGGACTTGCCATTGCTCTTTCGCTGAAGCCATGCGCAGGCGGTCTTGATGATGTCAAGAAGTCCTTGACTTTGCGGGATGCTGTTCAGCGAAAACTCTTTAAGCTCCAATCCCAAATAATCCGACACCGTCTTTTCACAGATCGGCGGCGCCTTGAGTCCACATTCCCTGAGAATCTTTCGGGCATAGAGAGCGGGATCATTGCCCAGGTAGTTGTCGAGGGTAAACTTCATCGCTTGCCCCTCTCCTTCTTTTCTTCCTGCTCCTCAAGGAAGCGGACAAAGCTTTCCAACTGCCTCCTCCCGGTAGCGGACAGCTTCTCATAGCCCCTGAAGATGTATTGAGCCGTAGGGTCCGAGCGGACAATATCATTGGGCGTGAGCTTGTCGGTTTTGTCCACCAGATAGTCCACCGTGATCCCCAGCGCCTTCGCCAGCCGTTTCAGGGCTTCCGACTTCAATTCCTTGACCTGTCCGCTCTCAATTCGGGAGATCGTGGCCTGGGTGATCCCAGAGGCTTCCGCCAACTGCTTCTGGTTCATCCCCAGCTTCTCTCTCGTTTGTCTAACTTTTTCTCCGAGGGTCATGGACATCGCTCCTTTCAGTGTTACAATCCTGATATACATCAATGTAAGTAATTTGTCAAGTTTTTTTTCTGAATGAACCGACAGGGCTGTCCGTCTCTCACGACTTTTTGAGAGAAAAGACTTGATTTTATAGTTGCATTGGTGTATATTATGTATGTAGAAATGCAATGGCGGACCGACGCCAAATTTTTTTGCTCCGCTGATTGCGTCAGAGCAACAGATAGATACGGAGGTGTAACAGATGTCGAAACGAAAGCTCTTAGTGAAGGTGGCCAAGCAGTATCACAACCGGGTCAGGGAGTGTCGGTTGAGGGCGATGGTGGCCAAGCAGGAGGACTTAGCGAAGATGACGGGGATCAGCCGGAGCACCATCAACGCCCTGGAGAACAACCGCCTCTTTCTCTCCTCTTCCTATGCCCTGCTTATCGCTGAGGCCCTTGGGTGCAAGCTGGATGAGCTTTACGCCAAGCACAATGCGAAGGGAAGCCTTCCGGCAAGAGAGGAGCCCCAAGGAGCCTGAGGATGTCAAAGACGCAGAATGCCCGATCTCCGCAGGAGACTTCCCAGGCTGGACTTCGGATATTGGCCAGGATCATCGCAAGGGAAGCGGTGAAGGACCGACTGGCGAAGATGGAAGTCGTTAAGCCCGAACCCCTGCTCGTAGACGCTACGCCTGCACAGATCGGTGAATGCCTGAAAGGAGCCGCCCAGCGATGAAAGATTTTGAGTTCAGGGACCTCATCGAGAGGATCAGAGAACGAACCGACATTGTGC
>CAYQUY010000036.1:10046-13620 GCA_964420755.1 uncultured Anaerolineaceae bacterium | reverse complement strand
GGCTGGACTCAACTTCATCGGCAATATCGAGCCCAAGGAGCTGTTCGCCGGCGCGGATGATGTTGCCGTCACGGACGGATTCACCGGCAACGTTCTGGAGAAGACAAGCGAGGCGGTGGCCAGCCTCTTGACCCGCATCATCCGCGACGAGATCAAGGCCTCTCCGGTGACCGCAGTCGGGGGCCTCCTGGCCAAGCCGGCCTTCGACCGCGTCAAGAAGATCATGGATCCTTCGGAGATCGGCGCTGCCCCTCTCCTCGGGGTGGATGGCCTGGTCTTTGTCGGGCACGGCCGGTCGGACGCAAAAGCCCTGGTCAGCGCCCTCCGGGTCGCCCGCGAGGCAGTCGCCGGCGGTCTGCTCGAAGCCATCTCAGGCGCAATCCGCTCCCGGCTGTCTGCGCTGCCGACGGACGACGCCTAGTAGCCAGCCGCAACGCCGCCCCCGATGTGGCGCGCGATCTCGGGGCTGGAGGAGACATGCAGCGATACACCGACACCCAGCGGATCAAGCGCAGCCGCAAATTGGGACTGGTCCTCACGATCTCTGGCCTCGTCCTCATGCTTGGGGCAGTGGCGGCTTCTTTCCTGTATCAGACCTATATCACGATCATCTTCGGCGCCTCATTGATCGGCCTCTTTGTCTCGCAGGCCGGCAGGCAGATGTTCGACCGCTGGGGTCGGAGTCCGCGCATCGACGAAATCCTGGACGCCGCCCTCAAGGGGCTGGACGCCCGCTACGCGATCTTCCACTACGCTCTGGGCGCCAGCCACGCCCTGTTTTGCCCCAGCGGCGTCTTTGCTCTCTGCACGTCCGACATCGATGGGAAGATTGAGTTCAGCAAGGGCAAATGGCTCCGCACCCCAGCAAAGCCGAGCCGTTTCCGCCCGCCCAGTCCCAGGCCCTTGGCCGAACCCTCTCGCCAGGCGACTTCGGAAGTCACGGCGCTGCAGCGCGACCTGGCCAAGCACCTCAAGCGAGAGGAGGTCATCCCGGTCGAGCCCATCATGGTATTCCTCCACCCGAATGCCGACGTCGAGGCGGAGTCAGCGCCTTTCGCCGCCGTTCATGTCAAGAAGCTGAAGGCGCACATGCGGTCGCTCGCCAAGGGCAATGCGCTCTCTGCCGAGGATGTGCGCAGCCTAGCTCAGGCCGTCGGCCTCAAGCCTGGAGACGATGAGGGCGCCGAAGGCAAAAGCTAGACTTCCGCCGGAGGAATACACAAGGGGCGGCCAGTGCTGGCCACCCCTTGCCGTCAACCGCGGACCCGATAGCGGGACTATCCCTTCAGGAACGCGTCCAGCGCCTCCCTGCTAATCCGGTAGGCACTCCCGATCTTCTTGGCCTTCAGGTCGCCAGCCTGGATCGCCGCAATCACGTCTTCCTCGGCGACCTTCATGTAGGCAGCCGCCTCGGAGGGGGTCATGACGTCGGGAACCGCCGCCTCGCCGGCCGCCGGCTTGCCAGCCTGCATTCCTTGCTGCAGCGATTGGCTCAGGACGTTTCCGATCCCCATGCCGGCGCCGATGCCAGCGGTCAGGCCTGCGCCGCCCGTGGGGTTCTGGGCCGCGTCTCGCATGGCGTCTGCCGCCTGGAGCTGGGTGTACGTCGCCATGTCCAGCATACCCATGGCCCGCAGCTCTTCCGCCGACTTCTCCGAAGGCTTGAGGTTCTCAATGTAGAACGACTTGAGCGTCAGCCCGATGGCCTTGAAGTCATCCTGGCCCTTGGCCCGTACGCCCGCCCCAATCTCCTCCGTCAGGCCGATCAGCTCAGGCACGCTCTTGACCTTCGTCGTCTCACCCAGAAGATCCTGCAGCTTGGAGAGCAGCATCGCCCGTAGCCGGCTCTGGATGTCGCCCGTCCTGTACACACCTGTCGTGCCGACGATCTGGGTCACGAATTGCTGCGGGTCGGACACCTGGAATCCGAAGGTGCCGAACCCCTGGAGCAGCGCCACCCCCAGGCCCATGCCCGGGTTGCGAACGATGATCGGCTGGGGTGTGCCCCACTTCTGATCGGCGAACTCCCGCATTGAGACGAAGTACACCTCGGCGGTGAAGGGCGTCCGTTCATTGAACGCCCTGCCGATCAGGTCGACCAGGCCAGGGATGTTGGCCGTGGTGATCGTGTGCCGGCCGGCCGCAAACGTGTCAAGCGCCTTCCCGTCCCGGAAGAACACAGCCGCCTGCGCTTCGCGCACGATCACCTGCGTGCCGATGCGGAAGTCCCCAAAGCCTGTCTCCGGGAAGCGGTGGACGATCTCGTCCCGCATCTCGTTCGGGTACTCAACAACATCAAGGATTCGTGCCATGGCATCATCTCCTTCGTCCTACCGCTTCTCAGGCGGAAAGGATCTCCTCATCACGCCGGTTATAGGTGTCGATCACTTCCTGGCTCAGGCTCACGACGTTTCGAATGGCGGCTGGCAAGCCATCTGTCCCGACGGACGCCGCCACGTTGTCGACCGCCTCGCTGATCTTCTGGCGACCCTCCAGCAGCGCCAGGTCATACTTGTAGATCTTCTCCAGCTCATTCTTGTTGATCCGAACCGCGTCGAAGAACCCGGCGTAGCCGTAGGACGCCCCCTTGATCCGGTCGACGAACGTGCGCAGCTTGACCGCTGCGGCCTCCAGATCGTCGACGTACTCGAGTTGCCCGCCCGAGATCAGCTGCCGCTGTATCTCTGATAGGCGGCCCCACTGCTCTTCGTACCGGTCTGCGATGGTCTGGCGGAGGACCTTGTCGGCTTCGCGCCGGTTCTCCCGGTCGAAATAGCCAACAAAACCGGAGACGAAGTTCCGGATCTTGCCCAGCAGGTCCTTACCTTCGGTGATCTTGCCAAGTGGATCGCTCATCGTCTTCTCCCGATGCCTTCAGACTTCGACGGATGTCATTGTTTGAGATTATAGCCTCTTCACGTGAGAACGGCAAAGGTCAACCTGACTTCCGCCTGACTTCGCGTGGAAGTCCACCGGGGAAAAGGTATAATCAGACGGCGAACCCGACCTGTCACAGGAGGTCACCGTGCAGCTTCTGGAGGTTCTCACCCGTACTGCCCAACCCCTGGGTAAGGCGGTCTCAATCGATCGCAAGGGTCGCGTGGCTGTGCGCACCCCAGACAGGCTTCGCCAATCCATCGAAGCCGTTGTCCGGACGGCCGTGCTTGGCCCCGAGCCTGACCGGGGGATGGCCCGCTGGTTGATACGCCGCCTGGCGATCGAGACGGGCGCCGTCCTGGCCTCGATTCACGACCTGTACATGGCCCGGGGGCAGGGCAAGGTGTCCAACAGCTTCACCGTTCCCGCCATCAACCTGAGGGCGTTACCCTACCACGCCGCCCGTGCGGTGTTCCGGGCTGCAGCCCCCGTTGAGGGCGGGGCCATCATCTTCGAGATCGCCCGCTCCGAGATGGGGTACACGGATCAGCGGCCAGCCGAGTATGCCAGCTGCGTCCTGGGAGCCGCCATCGCGGAAGACTTCCGAGGGCCAGTCTTCATCCAGGGCGATCACTTCCAGGCCAACGCCAAGCGCTACGCCGACGGCCCCGAGGCCGAGATCAAGGCCGTGCGAGAC
>CAYQUY010000036.1:7168-10036 GCA_964420755.1 uncultured Anaerolineaceae bacterium | reverse complement strand
GCAAGAATCGATACGCGCCGGCTTCTACAACATCGACATCGACACTTCGACCCTTGTCGACCTCAAGATGCCGTCGATCCCCGAACAACAACGACTGAACTTCACACTCTGCGCTGAGTTGACGGCAGACATTCGCAGCATGGAACCGAAAGGGGTGACGATTTCGGTCGGGGGCGAGATCGGGGAGGTCGGCGGTCGGAACAGCACCGAGGCCGAGCTGCGCGCCTTCATGCAGGGTTACCTCGAGACCCTGGCCCGGGTCGCGCCCGGGGCAACGGGCCTCTCGAAGCTCAGCATCCAGACCGGGACGACGCATGGCGGGGTGGTCCTTCCCGACGGCAGCATCGCCCAGGTCCAGGTTGACTTCGACACCCTGGCGCGCCTATCGCGCCTCGCTCGAGAGGAGTTCGGTCTTGGCGGCGCGGTTCAGCACGGGGCTTCGACGCTTCCCTTGGAGGCTTTCGCGCACTTCGACGACGCGGGCACCTGCGAGGTGCACCTGGCGACCTATTTCCAGAACATGCTCTACGATCGGCTGCCTGACGACCTGCGTGCCAGGATGTACGCTTACCTCGACGAGAACTATGCCAAAGAACGCAAGCCAGACATGAGCGAGGAGCAGTTCTACTACAAGACGCGCAAGCAGGCGCTGGGGCCCTTCAAGGCGGACCTATGGAACATGCCCTCCCAGGCCCTGACCAAGGTCGAGGAGGCTTGGCAGGAGCAATTCCGACTGCTCTTCGACCGCCTGGGGATCGCCAAGACGGCGGCAATCGTCCAGAAGTACGTCAAGCCCGCCAAGGTGATCCCGCCCATGATCGACTACGTGGTTCTCGATATACTCCGCTGAGGACGTCAGCGACCCGGCCGACTGAGAGCGCCTGACGTGTCCCTTGCTGGCCAGCGCCTGCAGCCGGAACGATACACGCTCCTGCCCCGGACCCTGACCTTCCTTCGTCGTCCGGGGCAGGTGTTGCTCATGCGCGTGCCCGAGGGCCGAGGCGCCTGGGCCGGGCGCTACAACGGCATCGGCGGCCACATCGAGCAGAGCGAGGATCCGCTGACCGCCGCCCGGCGCGAGATACTCGAGGAGACGGGGCTGACCGCCGCTGCTCTCCGGCTCGTCGGCGTGGTCATCGTTGACACCGGGACCCGGCCTGGCATCGGCCTCCACATCTTCACTGGCCCGGCGCCGGAAGGCGACTTGCTCGCCTCCGCCGAGGGTCAGCCGGACTGGATCGCCCTGGCAGACCTCGAACGATTGCCGCTGGTGGAGGATCTGCCCATCCTGCTGCCCAGGATCCTGTCCTTCTCCGAGGGCGAGGCCCCATTCTGCGCCGTCTACCGCTACGACGCGGATGGCCGACTGACGATCGAGTTCGCCCAATGAGCCCAGTCCCCCGCAAGCTTCCCCTCCACACATGGCTCGGCGTGGCCATCCTGGTCCTGGCAGAGGTGGCGCTCGCCAGGGGCATCCGGACGGTCGTCACGTGGTTCACGCCCATCATGTGGACTGGCTACATCTTGACCGTGGACGGCCTTGTCTGCCGCCTTGTTGGCAGCTCCTGGCTTTGCTCCCGCCGACGGGAGTTTCCTTTTCTCATCCTGGGCTCGGTCGGCGTATGGTTGCTTTTCGAGGCCTACAACCTCCATCTCCGGAACTGGTACTACGCTGGCGTCCCTCCGAATCCGCTGCTGCGAGACTTCGCCTACTTCTGGTCCTTCGCCACGATCATGCCCGGCGTGTTCGAAACGACCGAGCTCATCGCCGCGATCATCATCCGGCAACCGATCCTGGACTGCAGGGCCCAGTCTCCAGCCGCGCCCTCGCCCAGCAGGGCCTGGATTCTTCTTGGGGCAGTCATGGTCCTCCTCCCTCTGCTGCTGCCCCGATTGATCGCAGCCTATCTCTTCGCCCTGGTGTGGATCGGCTTCATCCCTCTACTGGATCCCATCAACGCCCAAATCGGCGCCCCCTCCCTGCTCGCGGCTTGGCGAAACGGCAATCGCCTCATGATAGTCTGCCTGCTGGCAGGCGGGCTGGCATGCGGGTTCCTGTGGGAGACCTGGAACCACCAGACGTTCCTCGCGGGCGGTGCCTACTGGATCTACACCTTTCCCCAGGCCTTGCGACCGTTTGGCTGGCGCTTTGGCCAGATGCCTGTCTTGGGCCTCCTGGGATTCCCGCCCTTCGCGCTCGAGCTCTTTGCCTTCTATGCGCTGGGACGCAAGCTGCTGGGGCTCGAACGCTTCCTCTCCGGCTGAGTCCCGCTGCATAGCGGCTAGACCGCCCGCAAAGCTGGGCGCTGCACGCAGTCGACGCTCCCTTCCCTCGGGCACTCCCACCGCGGGGCATGCGCACCCTAGATTGGGTAGGCTAAGCTTCTCTCACTGACCGGGGAAATCGTAGAAGCAGAGGAGAGTCTTGCCGTATCGCCTTTGGTCGAACTCTGCAATATGGGTCAAAGGGAGGGGTTGATACTCGACCGGGTCCATCTGCGCGACTACCCAGGCATCCGGGTTCAGCCAGCCCGGGGCAGCGTCGAGCGCTCGGAGCGCCTGCTGCCACATGCCCTGGTACTGCGGCGGCGCGACGTAGACGTAGTCGAAGGTCTCCGCCGGCGTCCGACGCAGGAAGCTGAAAGCGTCCGCCCGCACGACATCCGCCCTGTCCCCCAGACCGGTGTGCTGCAGGTTCAGCCGGATCGTGCTCACGGCGCGTGGATTCGCGTCCACGAATACCGCCCGCTCTGCCCCGCGGCTCAGGGCCTCAATGCCCACGCTCCCGGTTCCAGCAAAGAGGTCCAGGAAGTGAGACATCACCACGTCGACGCCCAAGATGTTGAACAGCGCCGACTTGACCCGATC
>CAYQUY010000036.1:0-7158 GCA_964420755.1 uncultured Anaerolineaceae bacterium | reverse complement strand
ATCCATGACCGGCCTGGTCCCTACGTCGGGGACCATCCGCAGCTTCCGCCCCTTGGCCGATCCTGCGATGACGCGGAAATGGGCCATGCCATCCTCTTGCGCATAGCCTCGTCAGTCTTCAGGAAGCGACCCGTGGGAGAGATCTGATCGGCCCAGCTATGGCTATGCGCATTGGACCGCTCGCCCGGCCGCCTCCAGATTCGCCCGCGGCGCCACCGGCGGCGTGACGCACCCCGCGCCCAGTATCATCCCCCGTCCCCCGAGAGCGCGAATGGCATCGTGCGCCTCCGCCTCCACCGCCCGGGGATCGCCAAGCGCCAGCGTCTCCCACCGCCTGAGTCCTCCACAGACCGCGCCAGTCACGCGGCGCTTGCCCTCCGCCAGCCCCGGCTCGGTCTGTCGGTCGTGCCAGTTCACCACCTGCACCGGGTACGTCTCGGCCAGGTCAAACATCAGCGCCTCACCGTGCAAGTGGAGGAGGTTCAGCCAGAGACCGCCGGCCGCCTCCAGGATTTGTCGGTCATCGGTCTCACCGAACCGCTTGTAGGCCTCACGGTCCAGTATCCTATAGCTGGCATGTTGGACGGCGTAGAACAGGCCGGCGATGCCTCGCTTGCGCGCTTCTTCGACCCAGGCGATGGTCGACCGGGTGATCGTCCGCAGCCCCACTTGCACATCGGCCGGCGACCGGCGAAGATGCTCAAGGAGCAGCTCCTCACCTGCCAGATGCTTCGCCTGCGCCAGGGGACTGAAGACGGTCGGCAGGATCGGGACGTCCGGGGCAGCCAGCTGGCGTGCGATTTCCAGACAGCGAAGTTGCGCGCCTAGCTCGCCTTGTCTCGGATCTCGCGTCTCCAGCTTGGTCCAATCCCGCGGCTCAACGATCACCCGGCGCACGTAGTCCTTGGTCCCCTCCGGATTCCCTCTCCACACGTCCTCGACTCCCCAGTCTCGGACCGAATACGATGAGGCCGGCGTCACCTTGATCAGGTCGAAGTCAAACTCTCGTTGAAACGAGACGGCGGACTCCGCCAGCGTCCCCGGATCCTCGTCATCGACCGGGAAGTGCCTCCAGAGGGCAACCGGTACCCTGTCAACCGGCTCCCCGCGGATGGCCGCCTTCAGCCGCTCGGTCTTGTTCATCGTGCCTTCAGCCAATTACCCTTCCCTCGATGCCCGTGACGGCGCGACCCGCACCGCGGCCTACACAGATACGGACTCCTGCGAAGTACGCCCAGCCGAGCCCCAGAAGGAGGTTCTAGCTGAACATCTCCGGAATCTGTTCGGGGTGCTCCGCGACCCGGACGCCCGCCGCCTGGAGCGCCGCGATCTTGTCAGACGCCAGACCCGACCCGCCCTCAACGATGGCCCCGGCATGCCCCATCCGCTTGCCCGGAGGCGCGCTCTGGCCCGCCACGAAGGCAACGACTGGCTTCGTCATGTGATCGCTGATGAACTCGGCCGCCCGCTCTTCGTCGGTGCCGCCGATCTCCCCGATCATGACCACCCTCTCGGTGCGCGGATCGTCTTCAAACAGGCTCAGCGCGTCGATGAACGAGGTGCCCACGATCGGGTCGCCGCCGATGCCCACACACGTCGAGGCACCCATGCCACGCTGCTTGAGCGCGTAGAGCACCTCGTACGTCAGCGTCCCAGAGCGGGAGACCACGCCAATGTCGCCGGCGATGGCGATGTGGCCCGGGGTGATGCCCACGTTCGCCTCCCCGGGTGTCAGCACGCCGGGACAGTTCGGCCCAACGAGACGGACCCCCTTCTGATCCAGATACTTGCGCACCTGCATCATGTCCTGCACCGGGATCCCCTCGGTGATGCAGACGATCAGGCGCAGGCCGGCGTCCGCCTCCTCCAGAATGGCATCGGCGGCGAAGGGCGCCGGCACGAAGATCAAGCCGCAGTTTGCCTCGGTCGTCTCAACCGCCCACCGGGCGCAATCGAACACCGGGACCTTGCCCTCCAGGACCCATTCGCCGCCCTTCCCTGGCGTCACCCCGGCGACGATCTTTGTCCCATAGTTGAGCAACTGGGCCGAGTGGAAGAGCCCTTCGCGCCCGGTGATCCCCTGTACCAGGAGGCGCGTGTTTCTGTCGACCAGGATGCTCATCGAACCGCCTCCTTGGCCGCCGCCACCGCCTTCTGCGCGGCGTCGAGCAGCGAGCTGGCGGTGATCATGTTCGCATTCTTGAGCAGGTTGCGCCCTTCCTCCTCGTTTGTCCCGACGAGCCGGATCACCATGGGCACCCTGGTCGGCCTCGCGGCCAGCGCCGCCAGAATGCCGCGGGCAACCTCGTCGCACCGCGTGATCCCCCCGAAGATGTTGAACATGACGACCTTGACTTTCGGATCGCTCAAGATGATCTCCAACGCGGCCGCCACTTTCTCCTCGCCTGCCCCGCCTCCGATATCCAGGAAGTTGGCCGGCTCGCCCCCAGACCGCTTGATCACATCCATCGTCGCCATCGCCAGGCCGGCCCCGTTGACCATGCAGCCGATGTCTCCCTCGAGCTTCACATAGGAGAGCCCATACTTGCGGGCCTCCCGCTCGGCGGAGGCCTCCTCGTCCAGGTCCCGCATCTCACCCAGGTCCGTGTGCCGAAACAGCCCGTTGTCATCCAGGACGATCTTGCCGTCCAGCGCGACCAGCCGCCCATCCCGGGTGATGACCAGCGGATTGATCTCCGCCAGCGTCGCATCGCAGCGCTGGTACACCTGGTACAACCCGCGGGCGACGCCGATGAAGTCCCGCCACAGATGGCGCGGCAGCTCAATGACCGCCGCGATGTAACGCGCCTGGTGCTCCCGCAATCCGAGGAGCGGGTCGATGTACGCCTTGATGATCTTCTCAGGAGACTCCCGGGCCACCTGCTCGATGTCGACGCCGCCTTCGGCTGAGGCGATCATCACGGCGCAGCGGGCGGCTCGATCGTTGGTGATCCCCAGGTAGATCTCACTTCGGATGTCTGCAGCCTCATCCACCAAGACCTTGCGCACCGGCAGACCCCGGATCTGCATCCCCAGAATCTCTGTCGCCAGGTCTTCCGCTTCCTCGGGGGTGTTCGCCAGCCGCACCCCGCCCGCCTTGCCTCTGCCTCCCACCAGAACCTGCGCCTTGACCACAGCCCTTCCGCCCAGCTCCTGCGTGATCGCCTTCGCCTCCGTCGCCGTCGCGGCGACGCGCCCACGTGGGATCGGGATCCCTTGCTGCGCAAAGAGCTGCTTGGACTGATACTCGTGAAGCTTCATCCCCTCTCCTTACCTACTCGATGACGACGTCATCGCTCGCCGGCGGTTCCTGCTGAGCCTGTCCCGCCGGCATGGCAAACCGCATCAGGCGATTGTTCCCGCTGTCCACAACCCAGAGCTCACCCTGCGCGTCGAAGGCGACCCCAACTGGCATTCCGAACTGTTCCGACCCGACGCCCTGGCTGCCCCAGCCTACGCTGAACGTTCCGTCGCGGGCAAAGCACAGGATGCGGAAACCCTCAGGGTCGGAGGTACACACAAGCCCCTCGGAGCTCACGGCCAGATACGGCTTGTTGTTGAGGGACTGCCCGTACCAGCCCTCGATCAGCCACTCGACCACCGGCTGGAAAGTCCCAGTCGCATCTTCACGGAAGGCCTGGATGCGCATGTTCCAGGTGTCCGCCACGAACAACGTGCCATCCCCAGCGAGAGCCAGCCCAACCGGCTCATTCAGATTCCCAGGCTCGAAGCCGGGGCCGCCGAAGCTCGTCAACGCCACCCCGTCGGCGGTGAAGACGACGACACGCTTGTTGCCGGTGTCGGCTACGTATACCCAGCCTTGCTGGTCCACCTCAACCCCTCTCGGCCCCCAGAACGCCTCGGCCGTCTCCCCCTGGCCTTGCGTCCCGAACATCCCCAGGAACCGACCGTCAGCGGTGAAGTGCTGCACCCGATGATTCCAAGTGTCCGCCACGTACACAGTGCCATCTGGGGCGACGGCCACGTCCCAGGGCTCGTTGAAGGTGCCTCCCGGTGCATCGCCCACGTTGATGTCCGCGAAGCTCCCCCAGGTATTCACGACCGTGCCATCTGGCATGAGGTGCACGATCCGGTGAGACCCCGTATCGGCGACGTAGATGGTACCGTCGGGGGCGATAGCCATCCCTCGCGGCCGGTTGAATCCGCCTTCGGGGGCACCTGCCAGATCCACGACGGTGTCCGCGGTCACAGTGGTCATGCCCGCCGCATAGGGATCAACGAATGGCTCAGCCGTGTATCCGGAGGGCAGCGCGCTGTAGTCCCACAGCAGCGCGGCGACGTCCTTGCGAACGTACAGCCTCATTCTCACCGACGGCTGCCAGTGCCCCAACGAGTAGTCCACGCCGGTCAACGCCCCATAGGCGGTGTAGTCTCGATTCAGCCAGATGTCCCACAAGGCCGCCCGGTAATCCGGGGACAGGATGGCATTCGAGATGCGCTCCCAGGTCAGCCCCCTGTAGTCTTCCATTGGCCACCACATGCGGATGTAGTCAAAGGTGTAATAGCGATCGCCGAGGACGGCATCGACTCTGGGCCAGTTGGCATCGCCGGCCAGGATGACCGGATAGTTGATCAAGTCACGCGCCGGCGCCTCGCCAAAGGGATGCGTGTTGGGAAAGTCGCGCAGGTACCACATGTACGGGTAAGACGTCTCATTGTCGTAGGCAACATCGATAGCCAGCCCACCCGTGGTGTGCAGCGAAAGGTCGACGATCTGCTCAAGGGCGATCTTGGGGCCCGACGAACAGTGCGCATATACCAGGTACTCGGTCGCGTCGTCGTAGTTGACGTATGAGGCCCGAAACGCGGCACGCGTGGTCAGCAGGAAGAGCCCGGCGAGTGACAGCACCCCTGCCAGCTTCGCCAGATTTGTCAGGCTCCAGCTCCTGGCAACAAAGAACAACGTCACCGCCGCAGCCACCGCCGAGACGAACGATGCCAGGAAGCCCGTCGTCGAGCCGATCTGCTCCAGGCTTGGCCCCTGGAACGGGGGCGTCGGGCCTAGCAGATACCCTCCAGCGCGAATGGCGGCAACCAGTGTCAGCCCGACCAGCGCTGCGACCAGCCAGCTCCTTCCCGCCCTGAATGCGCCCCAGTCGACGGAGTCCAGCAGCTTGCCGATGGCCCAGCCCGCCACGAGGATCATGCCCAAGGCGATGTGCACCGTCAGCCAGGGCATCTTCTCGCCAGCGTAGGAGAAGAGAACGAGCGAGGTAATCGTCCAGTACCCCAGGAAGCCGATGGCATTGAAGGCTCGCATGTCCTCGGCTGGCTCCTCGTTCTTCGCAGCTGCCTCTCTCGAACCCGCCCCCACCCACAGACGCCGGATCCCGTAGACGCCGGCCGCCATCGCCCCAATGGCGGGCAGGAACTCATAGACGGGAATCTGCACCCCGACGAAGTAATACCAGGGCTGGCTCCCCCGCTCCACGCCTTGTTGGCCAAGCCAATAGGCCAAGGACCCAATGGCACCCGTCGCCAGACCCAGGGCATGGGTGAACATGGTGGTGTAGAGCGGAACGTACAATCCCGCGAAGACCCCGGCCGCGATCAGCCACCGCCGCCGGTCCCACGCCAGGCCCACTGCCGCCGCCACCAATAAGAACACAGGCACTGCGATCCACAACCTCTGGACGGCGACCGGGTCGAGCAGCGACTGCGGATCGGAGGTCTGCCCGTACCTGGCGAGCGTCTCCGCCGGGAGCACGACGGCCATCAGTTGGGTGAGCGTCAAGGTGCCGCTCACAATGAGCAGATCGAGCGTCGGGAACTCGGTTCGCAGACGCTTCCCGAACGCCGACACAAGGGCAGCCACTACCAGGATCGCCCCGATCGCCGCCAGCGCCGCGCCCATGATCATGGCCGGGGTTGAGCTAGCCACCAGCGCCTGCTCGACGGCTTGCCCTTGCTCCACGGCTTTGGTCGTCGGCACAAGCACTCGCAGGAAGAAGAAGCCCGCCACTGCCACACCCATCGCGGCGCCGCCCAGGCCGGCGATGAAGGCGATCTTGTGTGCCGGGCGTTCCCATCTCACTCGCAGGATCTGCCAGACAAAGGCGACTCCCAGGAAGAGGAGAAGCTGGGCATCGTAGATGAATGCCGTCTCCTTGGTGGCGAAATGCAGGGCCAGGGAGGCCGCCAGGAGGTACAGCCAGCGCGGCTGTCGGGTCTCGTAGTAGCGAAATACTGCCCAGAACATCAGCAGGCCTTCGACGACGACAAAGGCCTCGTTCCGCACGTAGCGTGAGTAGAACAGCATGAACGGCGATACGACCATCATCGCGGCCGCGGCCAGGGTTCCGGTCTTGCCCAGCCAGCGTCGGAACAGCCACAGCAAGACAACGGCAATCACCCCGCTCACGGCTGCCGGGATCCGGGCCGTGCCATCGGTCGCGCCGAACAGGAAGTAGTTCAGGGCCAGCACGATGAACTGGAACGGGCCATGCATGAGCGGATTGTGCTGGAAGCCCAGGCCCCGGAAGAGATTCCACGAGTAGTAGACGTGGGAGGTCTCGTCATGGCTCATCACGCGGGTATCGAGCATGTAGAACCGCGTGGCGATGGCAACGATCACAAGCAAGACGAAGACGAGCACCTCGCCGTCGATGTGAATGCCTTGACCCAGGATGTGGTCCAACCACCGTGGCTTGTGTTCGGGAGTCTCTTCCAACGTGGCCATCTACCTTCCTCCCTCGCCCCGTGACCTGGCCCGTCTCAAGGAAGCATGGCGCATCCTTGAGCGCGCCGCTGCGCCTCGCCGGACGCGCCCCGCCCCTCCCCTGTTGGCGAGGTCGCGCCTCAACCGCTCCGCCTCGGTCGGGGAAAGCCTGCGCCACTCCCCTGGCTTCAGGTCACCGAGTCGGATGCCATCGATCCGAACGCGCACTAGCCGCCGCACGCGCAGACCCAGAAGCTGCGCCGTCTCCCGGATCTGGCGTTTCCGACCCTCGCTCATCACGACGCTCAGCCAGGCGCCCTTCCCCTCCCGGCCCATCAGGCTCACCCTGGCTGGCATCGCACGCGATCCGTCAGCGAAGACGATCCCTCGTCGCCACGCCTTCACAGTCTCAGCGGCGGGAACGCGATCCACCAACACCCTGTATTCTTTCTCCTGCTCATACCGCGGATGAGTCAGGC
>CAYQUY010000035.1:0-13758 GCA_964420755.1 uncultured Anaerolineaceae bacterium | reverse complement strand
GACTGCTGGCCGCCACTTCCAGGGATGAAGAGGCCATGTGGCGAGCAGTCATGGACGCTGTTCATGGAGTCCAAGACCCTCACCTGGCGGCCCTGTTGCGCCGCTTCTTTCTCGACACCGACCTGGCCGCCCGCTTCGTCGAGATGCCTGCCGCTCGCGTGGTTCATCACGCCTATCGAGGCGGTCTTCTGGAGCATTGCTACGAGTTGCTGCGCCTGGCCGACCCTCTGCTCGATCTCTACCCCGAGATCGACCGTGACCTGCTGGTGACAGGCATCCTGCTGCACGATATCGGAAAGCTGGAAGAGTACGCCTATGAATACGATGTGGACGTCACGATTCCCGGCAAGCTCATCGGCCATGTTGTACTCTCCGAGCGCGCCGCGTCGGCGGCGATCCGGAGCATCGAGGGATTTCCGCCCGGCCTTGAGGTGGAAGTCCTTCACCTCATCCTGGCGCACCACGGCCGGTACGAATGGGGGTCACCACGGCGCCCCAAGTCGCTGGAGGCCGCCGCGCTCCACTTTCTCGACAATCTCGATGCCCAGATCAACCGCTTCAACCAGCTGATCAAGCCTGCCAGGGAGAACGGCCAGTCTTTCACCCAGTACGATCGGCTCCTCGGCCGTGTCCTGTACACCGGGGAGGAGCAGGGGCTCAGCGTTGAGGAGAATGGCTTTGTGGACTGAGAAGCGGCGTGGCAGGCCGGTGAAAGAGCGGCAGCAGCACCGAGTCGACGCAGCCTCTGCCAGCCCCCTCCACCGGAAGGCCCATGTTCATTGGCTCCTGAATCGTGCGAGATGAGGCTGGCCTCACCGGAGAATCCTCAACGCTCGGGGGACCACTTTGGGGCGGGGTCTGGAACAACTGCGAAGCGCAACGGTTCTCAGCTGTTGTCGCGCGGTTCTTCCGCCAGGTAGATCGGGCAGCAGGGAGGGTTGGCTTGTCTCGCCCTGCTGCCCGAGTGAAAGTCGCCCTTTTTTTGGTTTAACCCGCCGCAGGAGCCGAGAGGGTGCCTTTGCCACAGCAAGCCGCTCTACCGGGGCTGGTGGTAAGTGCGGACAGCCGTGACGAGCACCTTTCCCTTACCCAGCAGAGCACCGAAGACCCATCAGCAGTTTGCAACAAACGAGAACAGAGTGTAAAGTGGTAGGCAACCTTCGGAGAGGTGCAGGCCCGGGATAGATTCGAGCGGCCAGAGGATCATGATGGCACACAGGGATGAGGTGGTGATGACCGTGGGGGAGGTTGCAAGGTACCTCAGGATACCACGCTCGTCAATATACAAGCTCGCCCAGGAGGGGAGGATCCCGTGTCAGAAGGTGGGTAGGCAGTGGCGCTTCCATCGCGTTGCGATCGACGTTTGGCTGTCGAACCGACGGGATGAAGTTGGGGAATCTGGAAGCGTGCCAAGCCGACAACTTGAAATGGGAGTTCGAGGGTCAAGGCAATGAAGACCATTTTCAAACTGTCCAAGCCGCGTGACGACATCCTTGCCGACGACCTTAGGCTTGACATCTTCGCAGCCAGGCTCAAGGACGTGATCGACGAGGAAGCTGATGCCAGATATGGGGACGCGGACCTCTTCTTTGAGAACACCTACCCGACGCAAGGCCTCCGCACCCTCATCCGGGAGAGCCTCGGCAGACTGACCGGCAGCGACCCTGGCAAGAATGCGCTGGTCCGCCTCGAGACCGCGTTCGGCGGCGGCAAGACACACGGCCTCATCGCCCTTTACCACCTTGCAACCGGGAATCTACCCAAGAAGAAAGCCCTTCTCGCCTGGTTAGGCGATGACCTGCGCTTGCCAAGCCCGGGCCAGATCAACACAGCCGGTGTCGTGGGATCCGATCTCGATCCGAGCGTCGGGTTTGATCATGGACAGGAAGGGCTTCGCACAAAGACGCTATGGGGCGAGATAGCCTTCCAGCTTGGGGGCGCCCAAGGATACTCGCTGGCTCGGGAGAGCGATGAGCTCTTTGCGGCGCCGGGGGACGGCGCTGTTCGAGGAGCTGCGGAAGATCGACGCAAGACCCACCCTGATCATGATCGACGAAGTGGCAGCTGCTCTTCGGAGATCGCAGGCGTATCCCACCAAGACCGGCAAGTCAGACCTCGCTGAGCAAACGGTCGCCTTCCTGATGTCGCTGATTGAGTATGCGGTGAGCCATAAGGACGTCGTCGTGATCCTGACCCTGGCCGGAGAAGAGGACGCCTTTGCGTCCGAATCGGACCTCATTCGCCAACAGCTCCAGGAGTCCAAGGCTGTATCCGCGCGTCAGGAGCGGGTTCTTCGCCCTGCGGACGAGGCCGAGATGCCATCGATAGTCGTCCACCGGCTCTTCAAGTCGGTCGATCGGGAAGGTGCTGGCGCGACGATCCGCCGCTATGGCGACTACTACCGAGAGCTCAGCGAGAAGAACGCGGACATCCCGCAGAAGGCCCACCGGGCCGAGTTCTCCCAGGAGTTCGAGAAGTCGTACCCCTTCCATCCCGAACTGCTTCTCGCCCTTGACAAGAAGGTCTCCACAATCCCTAGCTTCCACCGGACACGAGGCGCCTTGCGTCTGCTGGCCATGTGCGTGCGGGCGCTGTGGAAGACAAAGCCCGAAAACACCTACGCCATTCATCCGTATCATCTTGATCCGGCCGACACAGATATGGTGGAGGACCTGACCGGGCGCCTCGATCGACCTCGCTTCAAGCAGGTGGTCGAGGCGGATATCGTGAGCAAGCTGAAGGGCTCCCGGGCGCATGCGCAGGAGATCGACAGCGCCTATCCCGCTCCGTATGCCCAACGACTGGGTACCACGGTCTTCCTCCACAGCCTGTCTCAGGGGATTGCGACCGGCCTCACCCCCTCGGAACTCAACATGGCGGTGCTCACTCCCTCGGAGCAGCGCGGGGATGACCCCGCCGTGGTTCAGCGAGCGCTCGAGCGGCTCTACGACACCGCCTGGTTCCTCGAGTACGACGGCCATCGCTATCGCTTCAAGACCGAACCCTCGCTGAACAAGATCGTCGCCGACGAGATGGTCCAGGTCGGGGCATCCAAGGGGAAGGCAGAGGTCGAGCGGCGGATACGGCAAATCTGGAAGAAGGGCTACCTGCAGACGAAGTACTTCCCCGATGCCCCGGTGGAGGTAGACGACGACGCCGAACTGCCCAAGCTCGTGATCATGCACTTCGATGCCGTGTCCGTTGAGGCGGCCGAGGATGAGCCGCCCGACCTTGTGCGGCGGATTGCGCGCTTCAAAGGCACAGACGAGTCTTTCCGCCGCTACCAAAACAACCTTGTCTTCCTCGTCGCTGATCGGGACAACATTGACAACATGGTCGACCAGAACCGCCGGTACCTGGCCATTCACCGCATCCTCGGCGACGCCGACCGGATGGCTGCTTTCAACGAAGAACAGGTCAAGAAGCTCAGGGAAATGGCCGAGGCAGCCGAGCTCGAGGCAAGGGTCGCCATCACCCGTGCCTATCGCTATCTGTACTACCCGACATCGGATGCACCCAAGGCCCATGACTTCCTGCGACGCGAGACTCTCCCTCCTCAGGACCAGGGCGAGGTCGAGCAGGACCAGACGAACGTCGTCCTGCGGGTGCTTAAGGACCTCAAGAAGGTCCTTACCGCCGATGAGGAGATGCTTTCTTCTCAGTTCGTTCGGTCCAAGGTCTGGGGCCAGAACCGGACGGAGATGACGACGGAGGAGTTGCGCCGCGAATTCTTCGCACAACCGGGGATGCGGCTGCTTCTGGATGTGGGACAGCTCAAGAAGACGATCGCCCACGGCGTGAAGCAGGGCATTTGGATCTACTACGACGCCAGTGAGCAGTTCGCCTATGACAAGGACTCGCCTCCCAGGACGTATGAGATTGGCGATGAGTCCATTCTCTACACGCCGGAGGAGGGGAAACGCCTCCAGCTGAGGATAAGAGGCAAGTGGAAGGAGGAGGGAGGGGATGTTACTCCTCTCAAGACATGCCCTGTCTGCGGCAATCCGCAGGACCAGTGCACCTGCGGAAAGGACGTAGAGCCGGGCAGGACTCCAGGGAAGCTCGTCGCCGAAGGCTCCCCCAACAAGGCGTTCACGAGTATTGCGGACCAGTGCAAGGAACACGGGGTCGAGAACCTCGCCGAGGTTTATGTTTCGATTGACGGCACGGGCGCTTCCGCGGGGAACGACCTGCGCACCCTCGCTCTGATCGTCCCACAACTTGGCAAGGGCTCGTTCGGTGTGGAGCTGAAGCTGCTGACTGCGTTCGGCAAGGCGCCCCAGGAGGAAGTGCTGGATATTCGTTTTTCAGGCGGCTGGGACCGCTACAAGCGCATTCGCGCTGTCGTCGATGACTTCAGCAAAGAAGCCGAGTCGCCCAAGGTTGAGGCTCGCCTGTCCATGCGCTTCCACCCGCCCTTACCAGTAAGCGGCGCGCAGTACAGCGGCTATCCCGGTATCTTTGCAGCCCTTGAAATCGATCGACTGCGGCTGGAAGTCGTTCCTGCACCGGAGAAGGTGAAACCCAAATGAAGGCCAGGGCGCTCACATTCCGCCAACCATGGGCTGAGCTCCTGCTTCGCGGGCAGAGAGCGATGGACCTTCGCACCTGGTCCACCGAGCATCGCGGGGACCTAGCTGTGCACGCCTCGCAGTTGATTGAGATCCCCGCTTGCAAGAAGCTGGGAGTGGGGGCGGGGGAGCTGGCAACCGGGGCCATCGTTGGAATTGCCCGGCTCGTCGACATCCATGTGCTGGATAGGAAGCAATACGAGGAGGCGAAGGACGAACATCTCGGCGTCCGAAGATTCCGACAGCCGATGTACGCCTGGGTGTTCGAAGACCCGCGTCGCTTGCGCGCTCCCTGGCCCGCCAGGGGTCGCCTGAAGCTGTTTTCCGTCGACATTCCCGACTCATTGATGCCAGAGCGGGCATCGGAAAGGAAGGCGCGGGAGGGCTCCCCGCGCAACGGGACGCCGTTTGAGCTCTTCGTGGTCCCCGACAGGCGGCCCGCAGCGCCGGGTATGGGATACGGGATGGCGCTTTACCAGCGCTATGTCGAGGCGCCGGGGCAGCTTCGATACCTCTATTCCGAAGGCCCCAGTCAAGCAATGGAGAAGGTCGCCGAGCTCCCGGCTGATCGGCTCCGGACCGTCGCCGACGAAGTGATGGCCGCGCTGCGGGAAGCCGGCTTTCGCCCCACGGAGCTGTCCGCAGCCCGTAAGGAACCCTTCCGACTTCCCGAAGAGGTTGGTGTACGGCTGGGGCTGCTTTTCCTAGCTGTACACCCGGTCGCCAAGGTGGCCCGGTCGGAGGCCATCGCTGCCGGAGTCCAGACGATGCCCACCGAAGAAGCCTATTACTGGTACAGCAAGACCGTGCATGGTCCGCAGGCGAGACGAGCGCAGCGGGCGTTGAGAGTTCTGCTATCCGATGGGGAATGAGGCATGACGCCCACGCCGAAGCCGCTGCTGATAGAGACCTGGATTCCCTTCGATGCGATCGGAGCAGAAAGCAGGCGCGAGCGCGGCGCAAGCAGCGCTCTGCCACCGTTGTACTTCCTGCATGTCTGGTGGGCGCGTCGGCCGCTGGTCGCCAGTCGTGCGGCAGTGCTGGCCTCTTGTCTTCCTGCTTGGTCGTCGGAATGGCCGAAGCCACTGCTGGACCGATTCCCGGATGAGGCGGCCTACCACGCGTGGTTCACTCGGCTGCTGGGGATCCTTGGCGATCCGGTTGAGGCAAGGGAGGCGATCCGTGATGCCAACATCGCTGGTGTCCGATTGTCGGGTTCACCGTACGGGTACGACCGAGCGTTCACTCGGAACCCTGACCCGGATCAGCTTGGCACACTTGGCGAGTTGCTCGAATTCGCCTGGGGCACGCGTGAGGTCTCCGTGCTGGATCCGTTCGCGGGCGGAGGATCCATACCCTTCGAAGCCATGCGCTTTGGATTCCGGGCTATCGCCAATGAGCTAAACCCTGTCGCTGCGGTGATTTTAAAGGCTACCCTGGACTATCCAGCTCGGTTCGGGCCTGAGCTTGCAGATGACATTCGCAAGTGGGGGGACATCTGGGCCAAGCGCGTCGAAGAGCAGCTCAAGCCGTTCTTCCCGAAAAGCAAGGGCGAGAATATCTTCGCATACCTCTGGGCGCGCACAGTGGCCTGTCCAGAGACCGGCAAGCCGGTCCCACTCAGCCCCAATTGGTGGCTGCGAACAGGCGAAAACCCAGCCGCCGTGCAGTTGATTGCCGAGCCGAGGATGAAGCAACCAAGATTCGAGATCCTCCACGGCAAGGCGGCCGAGAGGTCAAAACCGGACGAAGGAACAGTGCGCCGGGGAGACGGCCGTTCGCCGTGGACCGGCCAGGTGATCCCAGGTGATTACATCAAGACCGAAGCCCAGGGTGGGCGAATGGGTGAGATGCTCTACTGTGTGGCAGTCAAGAAGCCGGGTGGGGTTGAATTCCGGACTCCAACCGAACAAGAACTGCAGGAGATCGCCCTAGCCACGGCCGAACGGGACCACGTCCGCCCGCGCTGGGAGAGTGAGGGGAACGTCCCTAGCGATGTTGTCCCTGCAGGTCTCAAGACAGCGGAGCCCCTGCGCTACGGCATGGTCTCGTGGGCCGACATGTTCTCACCTAGACAGATGCTTGCAAATGGCACAATCTGCGAAGTTCTGAAGGCGATTCAGACGGAGATCCAACAAGCTGAAGCGACAGACAGGGGCGAGGCCCTCTCAGTCTTCCTCGCCCTAACCCTAGACAAGGCCATCGTCTTCAACACCTACCAAGCCAGATATGCCGCTAATCGAACGAAAATGAATAGTGCGTTTGACCGACATGACTTCGCCTTCAAGTGGAGCTTCGGTGAGTTTGATGCGGCAGCCAACCTCTTGCCATGGGCACTCGACCAGATAACCGATGCATACAAGGGAATCGCCGCCTTGGCTTTTCAGCCGCAAATGGTAATGCATTCGCAGCCAGCAATCGAGAATGGGACTGCATTGACCGTGTCGATTGAAGACGCCGCCAGCTTGAGAGAAATCGCGAACGGGTCCATATGCAACCTGACCATCGATCCGCCGTATTACGACAACGTCATGTACGCCGAACTCTCGGACTTCTTCTACGTCTGGCTCAAACGCACTGTGGGGCATCTGTTTCCCGACTGGTTCAGGTCGCAACTCACCGACAAAGACGCCGAAGCAGTAGCGAACCCGGCCCGCTTCCAGGAGTTTGGCGGTAAGAAGAGAGATCTGGCGAAGCAGGATTACGAGCGCAAGATGGCCGCCTGCTTCAGGGAGATGCACCGCGTTCTCCGTGACGACGGCTCGCTGACGGTGATGTTCACGCACAAGAGGATTGAAGCGTGGGACACATTGGCGACCGCGCTACTTGACGGCGGGTTTCACATTCGGGCCTCCTGGCCCGTACATACGGAATTCGAGCACAGCCTCCATCAAGCTAGAAAGAATGCCGCCGCGAGCACGATCTTCCTGGCCTGTCGGAAACGGCCAGACCATGCGGATGGGAGGGAACCCGCTTGGTGGGACGATCTCAAGGATCGGGTGCGGCGAGTCGCCCGCGAGAAGGCGCGCGAGTTCGCGGCGCAAGGCGTGCGGGGCGTGGACCTGTACATCAGCGTCTTCGGCCCCACGCTAAGCGTCTTGTCCGAGCGCTGGCCGGTCCTCACGAGCGAGGTCGATCCTAAGACCGGAGACCCGAAGGTGCTAAGGCCGGAGACGGCCCTGGATCTGGCGCGGGAAGAGGTCATGGGCCTGCGCCGGGAGATCCTGCTCCAGGGGCGCGACGTGTCCTTTGATCCCATTACGGATTGGTATCTGATGGCCTGGGACTCCTTCGCGGCTGTCGAGTTCCCCTACGATGAGGCCCGCAAGCTGGCCATCGGTGTGGGCGTCGAACTGGACAAGGAAGTGATGGCCTCAGAGAAGCTCGCCCGGAAGAAAGGCCAGTTCGTCCGCCTCCTGGAGCCGTGGGAGCGGCGGGCTAAGGGCCGCGTCGACGATGAGGCCGAGAGCTTCCCCGTCTGGATCAACGCTGCCCACACTGCCATGATGGTCTACCGCGAGGACGGGCCTCAGGCCTGCGAGGTTTTCCTACGCCGGAGCGGACTGCGCAAGGACAGTACCTTCAAGGCACTTCTCCAGGCAATGATCAACGCCGTGCCCAGGCGCAAGCTCAAGGGCAAGTTCCTCAGGCCGGAAGCCGAAGTGCTCGAGAGCCTTCGCCTGGCCTTCTTCGAAGACCTGATGGCGCCCGAGGAGGACGAACCCGAACCCGAAATGGAGCAACTGGCCTTCGAAGCCGACTTCGAGGATCAGGACGAGGATGACGAGTAGGGCAGAATGGCCCAAGGGCTCGCACGCGAAATCCGAGAGTACGTCATCGTGGCGGTGATCAAGCCGGCCCGTAGGCGTGGCCGGCGCGTCGTTCGGGTCGGGGCGGGCGATATCCACAGAGCGATGGGGCTTAAGGACCGCATGCCCGCCGTCTGCGGGGCGATCGACGCGGCCGTGTTCCAGGAGCAGGCGGGGGTCAAGTTGGCCAGGAGACATGGCCCATCACAGGGTGCCACAGCGCAATGGGAGTTCGAGTTGGAGTAATCCGCCCATCCGTTCATAGGGCGCGTGACCAGCGCGGACTGCGGCGGATCCGATAAATCAAGGGGAGTCCGGTGTCATCTCTGCGGGAGATCGACTACAAGCTCTTCTACACCCCATCGGATGATCTGCTCAATGGGTTCTACATCCCGTCCCTGAAGGCAGCCCGCCGGTATGACCGCAGCGCAGGCTTCTTCTCCTCTTCCGCTCTAGCCGCAGCTGCTGCGGGGGTTGCCCATCTCATCCAGAACAATGGGCAGATGCGCCTGCTCGTGGGTGCCGAGCTTTCCCCCGCCGACGTGAAGGCGATCGAGAGAGGTGAGGATCTGCGCGGCAGACTTGCCGAGCCGCTGCTGGCCAGGTTCCCTCATCCTTACGATGCCATCCTGCGACAGAGACTGGAAGTGCTCGCCTGGATGGTGGCGACGGGCTCGCTTGAGATCAAGGTGGTCTTGCCTGTCGGCCCCGACGGACGGGTTATCCCCGGCCCCGAGGCCGAGGATTACTACCACACGAAGAAGGGGATCTTCCTTGACGATGTCGGCGATCGCGTCGCCTTCGTGGGCAGCGTCAATGAGACCGCCCAGGGGTGGAAGCGCAATTTCGAGGAGTTCGCCGTGTACGTGTCATGGGAGACAGACCGGGAACGTGCCGCCCTGGATCAGGTCCAGCTCTCATTTGAGAAGCTATGGGAAGGGCAGGACCCCGACTGGAAGGCGGTTGCGATCCCTGAGGCTGTGCGAGATCACCTTCTCCGGTTCGCTCCGGAGAAGCCCCCGACGGAAGACCCGGCTGCTGCGCATGAGCGCGAGAGGAAAGCCCGAGAAGAGCAGAGGGGACTGAGGGCGCAGGGTACGGCGAAGGAGCGCGTCGTCTTTCAGTTCCTGCGCGACGCTCCGCGCCTGCCCCAGAGCGAAGACCTGGCCACGGCAACCTCTGCGGTCACCCCGTGGCCACACCAAGTCTCGGCGGCACGAGCAGTCGTCGACCGGTATCCTGATGGATCCCTCCTGTGCGATGAGGTGGGTCTGGGGAAAACCATCGAAGCCGGCCTCATCGTTCGAACCCTCCTTCTGTCTGGCAACGTCAGGCGTTGCCTGATCCTGACCCCCAAGAGCATCCTCCGCCAGTGGCAAGAAGAGCTTTACGAGAAGTTCGGCCTCGATGTTCCCCGCTACGACGGCGGACGCCTATGGAATGCGCATGGGGAACTCATCTGTGAGGCGGGGAGAACGATCTGGGATGAGTGCGACGTCCTCTTGGCCTCGAGCCAGCTCGCAAAGCGCCGGGAGCGCCTTCCCGACCTTGAGGCCGCAAGACCATGGGACTTGGTCGTCGTGGACGAGGCTCACCACGCCCGGCGCAAGGATTTCCGGGAGCTGCGCTACCGCCCGAATCGCCTGCTCGTGCTGCTCGAGACGCTGCGGAACAAGATCAGCGGCCTGATCCTAGTCACCGCCACGCCGATGCAGGTCCATCCGGTTGAGCTGTGGGACCTGTTGGTTCAACTGGGCATGGGAGGCGCGTGGGCTTCGGACGAGTCTGGCTTCTTGCGCTACTTTCGGGAACTGCGGAAGTCCTACGAAGGGGTTGACTGGGATTTCGTCCTCGACATGGTCAACGACCAGCTGCAAGGCGGAATGGAGCTCGATCGGCACCTAGCAGAACAGGCCCGCCGCGAGCTGGGAACGGTGGCATGGAGACAGATCGAGGAACTGCCCGGCAAGCCGGCTCCCAGAGCGCGTCTGCTCCGAGACATCCCTCCGCAGGCTCGGACCTATCTCTACGAGCTCGCCCGCCGGCACACGCCGCTCTCCCCGTACCTGTTTCGCAACACGAGGACCTTGCTCCGGAAGTACGTTGAAAGGGGGCTCCTGAAAGATCGAGTTCCTACTCGAAAGCCGAGGATGGAGCGGGTCCCCTTCACAGCGGAGGAAGAGCGCCTCTACCTCCGGGTGGATGAGTACATCACGAACTTCTATCACAAATACGAGAGTGAGCGGCGCGGGCTTGGCTTCGTGATGACCGTCTACAGAAGGCGCCTGACGAGCAGCTTCTACGCGCTACGGCGCTCGCTCGAAAGGCGTCTTGAGTTCCTTGAGGGACGCCTCGAACCGACCGAGGTCTTTGATGACGACGACCTGGAGCAGGACGAGCTCTCTCTGGACGTCTCTGACGAGGTCCTTGGTGAGGCGGACCGCGCTCGGTTCCAGGAGGAGCTGGAGTACGTCCGGGGGTTCATCCAAGACCTCCGTTCGTTGAGCGTTGCAGACTCCAAGCTCGAACACCTGAAGCGGGAGATTGACGAGACCTTTCACCGCCGAGACAAGGCGCTTGTGTTCACCCAGTACACGGACACCATGGACTTCCTGCGCGAGCACTTGAAGGAAGTCTATGGGACGCAGGTCGCCTGCTACTCCGGGAGGGGTGGGGAGCTCTTCAACGGGTTGGCATGGGTGCGGTCTACTAAGGAAGAGGTGAAGAACCGTTTCCTCCGAGGCGAAGTGCGGATCCTTGTCTGCACAGAGGCTGCCAGTGAGGGCCTGAACCTCCAGACGTGCGGCGTCCTGATCAATTACGACATGCCCTGGAATCCCATGCGTGTGGAGCAACGCATTGGCCGCATTGACCGCATAGGTCAGGTATACGACGAGGTGTGGATCACGAACTACTTCTACGAGGGCACTATCGAGGACCTGATCTACCAGAGACTCAAGGACCGGATCCGCTGGTTCGAGGAGGTCGTCGGCGATCTGCAGCCGATTCTGGCTGAGATTGGAGAAGTAACCCGGGATCTCGCGATGATGCCGGAGGAGCGACGGCGGATTGAACTGGACCGGCGGATTAAGGACATTCGGGCGAAAATCGAGCGGGCCAAGGCCGAGGCCCTCAATCTCGAAGCCTACTCTGGAGAAGGTCTGAGCGCCCTGGACCTGAGAAGCCCCGTGACCATGCAGGAACTGGAGAACTGGCTGACAAGAGAAAGCCAGGTTACGAACTGGATGTTCACCCCAAGTCACCGTGTTGAAGGTGCTTACATCCTCGAACTTGAGGATGAGCAGCATGAGGTGACGTTCGACGCGGGACGATTCGACGAGCACCCGGATACGCTGCGCTTCATGACCTACGGCGAGGACGTGTTTCAGAGGCTCCTGGAGACCGCCTCTCCGCCAGCGGGGGACGACTTTGGGAGCCTCATCCGCTGTGCCGATGAGGCGTACACGCAGGTCGCGTGGTTCGCTGCCGAGGCAGATTTGGCGAGGCCCATTGACTCGTTGGACGGGCTCCTGCGTACCTACGTGTCGGACCATCGGCCGGCCGATGGGGCGATTCAGCAGGCGCGGTTGCTCTACAACGAGCAAGCCGGCCGCTCGGAGGAAAGGCTTTGGAGACTCCGAGGGCTCCAAAGACAGCGCCGGGAACATCAGATCCTTGTTCGCGGCAAACGACTCCTGATGAACGCAGCGCTTGTTGAGATCGCACTCGGGCAGTCGCCCGGGCTATTCGACAACCATGTGTATCCGACTCTCTTTGAACCAGGGAGTGTCCGCGGACTGAGGCGCCACGGTTACCCCTGGACCGCGCTGCTGGAGCTCTGCTACCAGGACAGCACTAGTCCTCGTGAGGAGGACCCCTACTTCGCGGAGGTCAGCTCTCTGAGGGCCGAGGAGCTGCACGACCTATTCAAGGAGCTAACCGAGCAAGCCGAGCGACAGCTCGAAGCATGGAGGACTGTTCGGGAAGTCGGTGCGATGACCCGCGGATAATGGGCCGTGATAGGGCAATTCCTGGTTGGGCGAAGAATCGTGCGAGCCATGGAGCCTAGACCGCTGTCCGAACAAGCGAGGCGGCCGAAGCCCACCCTGAAGGGAATCTGTACGGACGCGCACGCGATTAGATGGCGACTGCGATCCTTGCTCACACCCAGTTTCCGATGCAACCTCAGGCCTTGGACGCCCTTCTTCCATGATGTGTTGGTTTGAGTGTTGTGCACGGCGTGGCTCCGTCCACCTGCATGCGACACGGCCCTCAAATGCCTTAGACTTCGGCGGAGAGCGATGACGGACATCTACGATTCTGGGAAGCGCAAGAAGATCATGAGCAGCGTGCGGTCCAGGGGGACCAGGCTCGAGGTGGCCTTTACCGAGATTCTCGAGAACCTTGGTCTCGAATACACGAGCCAGGCAGTCGATCTGCCAGGAAGGCCGGACTTTGTTCTGCCAGCGACGAAGACCGCGGTTTTCGTTCATGGCTGCTTCTGGCACCATCATCGTGACTGTTCCAAAGGCACTATTCCAAAGAGCAATTCGGAGTTCTGGCAACAGAAGATCTTCGACAATGTTAGGAGAGACAGGCAGAAGGCAAAGGCATTGGAAGCCCTCGGGTGGAAAGTCGTTGTTGTCTGGGAATGCGAGATTAGGCGTCGAACAGCCCGGGAGAAACTGCTGGCCGAGATTACGTTGTCCTAGGCTCCTTCCTACCAAACCTCATCTTCTTGAGGCCAGTAGTGGTCGACATGCATGAATGCTGCTCGGACGGGTGGTGGAATGACAACTGACGTTCAAACCAAGACGCAAATAGGCTTCAGGCTTCACCCAAGAGTGTTTGAGGCTCTTGGTCCCAGGCTGGTTACTAATGACATCGTGGCGGTTATCGAGCTAGTGAAGAACTCCTACGATGCCATGGCGACCACGGTGGAAGTCCGGTTTCAGCATTCTGGTGACCCTCCCATTGGATCCATCGAAATCCTCGACAACGGCGTTGGCATGACTCGCAAGGTCATCGAGAATGTCTGGGCAGTGGTGGCCACACCTTATCGGAAAGACCACCCGATCTCGAGGCACAAGGGAAGGTCAAGAAGAGTTTCCGGCGAGAAAGGCCTCGGCCGCCTTTCTGCGGCGCGGCTGGGCGATCGGCTCGAACTCTTCACGAAAGCAGACGGGGAACCTTGTTGGGAACTATCCGTCTCCTGGGACGACATTTCAAATGCGGAGACCCTCGAAACATGCGTTTTGAATATCGACGAGTGCGCTTCCAACCCCGTCGGCAGGGCTGGCACATTGTTGCGAATAACACGGCTTCGAAGCGAGTGGCCAAGCGAGCGCCGAGAGAGCCGAGCGACAGCGAGGCGAATG
>CAYQUY010000034.1:7485-13774 GCA_964420755.1 uncultured Anaerolineaceae bacterium | reverse complement strand
CGCATCCGAGCATTGCTAGGCCAGCCGGAACCGGCTTTCCGGCTGGGCTTCTAGGGCATACGAAACCGAGATGGTCACGTAGATCGAGAGCAACCCGTACGTGGCGGTGAACGGGACCCATAGCTTGGTGGCCAAGTCCGGATTCATGATGTCGCCGAGGTAGCAGGCCTCCTCCCCTGTCCGGAAGCTACAGGGGAATTGCAGAACGAGCAGGGTGAGGGCGCCGATGATGAGCAACGGCATCATCGCCACGAACCCATCACGAATGCTGGCCAGATGTGGCTGGTCGAAGATCGGAGCCATGAATTCCATGGCGTCCGCCAGGCGGTCGGCCCAGCCCTTCTTGGCGGTTGCGGTTGTCATGTTGGTGTGCTCCTCTCGTACATTCGGGCAGCCGAAACGCTGAAGCGAACATGACACGTGTTAGCCGGATGCACCTCCTCCCATCAACGGCCAAGCCGACCCCTGTCCAGCCAGCGGTGCCTGGCTGATGGCCCGGTCGGCACTCGGCATTGCGGCCGTCTCAGGATCTCGGGGGCGATGTAGCACGGCGTTGAAGCGATAGCCATCGCCTCGGTAGGCGGAGCGCGTGAGCTCCATCGGGCGGCCGTCCTCTACAAAGCTGATCTGCTCCATGTGCAGCACGGCCGCCGGGACCTGCAGGCGCAGCTGAGCCGCCTCCCACTCGCCAGCCAGAGTCGCGCCCATCGTCACCTCCGCCCAGCTCATGCGCAGGCCATAGCTCTCTTCCAGGACGGCATACAACGAGACGTCGTCGGCAATCCGCTGCAGCAGGCCAGGGGCGGCAGCATGAGGCAGATGGGTGAGCTCGAGGACGACGGGGACGCCATCGGCCAGGCGCAGCCGGCGAAGCCGGACCAGTTCGGAGCCAGGCTCGATCCGCAGCTGACCGGCAATATCCGCCTCGGCCGGGACGAGGCCAGCCTCCAGGACGGTTGAGCTCGGCACCCGGCCTTGCCGACGGACACTCTCGCTAAAGCCGAACAGGGAACCCAAAGGTTGGCAGCAGGCAGGGTCGGTGACGAACGTCCCCTTGCCGATCCGCGTGTAGACGCGGCCCTCCTGCGCCAGGTCGGATAGGGCTTGGCGCACCGTGATGCGGCTGATTCCAAAGCGGCGGCTGAGCTCCCGCTCAGAGGGCAGCTTCTGATCTGAGGCGTATTCACCTGCCTCGATCATCCACAGTAGGGTATCCCGCAGCTGTTGGTAGAGGGGCCGCGGAGCAGTACCATCCAGGTGCATCCCTGCTCCCGCTGCTTATGACTGGTAATGACCAGTTGAACCTATAGTAGTACAAAAGTCCTGGGGTTGTCAACACGTTGTGGTCAGGATAACCCCGATCGAGCTCGTGGGTGTCGGCGCCGCTCAGACTTCCCTCCAGGCCTCCTCGCTCTCCCACTCGACAATAACGCCCAAGTGTCGGTCCTTCTCGTCCAGCAACCCACGATAGGCTCCCTGCAAGCCCGCGGGGGCGATGACATCGGTGATCAGGGGGCGCGCGCGGAGCCGGCCTGCCTTGACATGCTCCTGAAGCAGCGCCAGGTTGGAGGCGATCGAGTGTTTGACGCCCAGCACGGGGTACGGTGGCAATCGCCACTCTAGGGCACCTCGTAGGGTTAGCCAGCGGTGATGAACGGTCCGCAGCATCCTGGTGACATCGGTCTCGAGCGGCGCCCGCGGGGATCCCAGCAGGATGACCTGCCCATAAGGAGCGCACGCCTCAACGCAGGTTTGGACGACCGCCGAATGCCCAACGGCATCCACGGCTATGGACACGCCTTTGCCCTGAGTGAGATCTTGAAGTGCGTTCAGCTGTGCCTCGGCTGGCACGTCGAGCGCGGTCTCGATTCCCACTTCGCGGGCGATACGACAGCGCTCGCGGACAACGTCGAAGGCCATCACGCGCGTCCCTGCAAGTTGGAAGAGCTGCGCCGCCAGGTTGCCCACCAGCCCCAATCCGAAGACGGCCACCGTGTCCCCAGCCTCAAAATCCGAGAGCTGGAGGCCCGCCAACCCGATGAGAGCCATGCGGGCGACCAGGCCCTCGGCGGCCGACAAGCCCTCTAGCATCGGGAAGGCTGAATCGACGGGCCTCTTTCCACTGACGTCGAAACGCTGCACCGAGGCGTGCTTGCCAAAACAGCAGATCCGATCCCCCACCGAGAAGCCGGTGACCCTTGCGCCTAGGCCGAGGACGTGCCCCACCAGTCCATACCCAGGGCGCCATGGGTACGCGTTCCACGAACCGGCGACCCGAACGCCGGGGGCAAGGCCGGTGAACACGGAGAGCTCGGTTCCGGCGCTGATGATGCTCGCCTCTGCTTCGATCAGAATGTCAGCAGCACCGAGATCGGTTGGATCGAGGTCCTCGGTCTCTAGTCTTGCGACTCCCTCGTCGGGGATGACAGCATAGGTGGCTTTCATCGGCATCAGGCCTCCATTAGGAGCGCCTCTGCGCCCGTTATGCGTCTGTTTGGGTTCTTCCGTGGCTTTTTCCGGCACCCTGCCGGCCTCATGTAGCCTTGCAGCTAGCGGCCGAGCAGCATCCAGGCCAGCGCCAGGAGGGCCAGAGTCAGGCCGACGGCGCCGGGCACCCGGTCGCCGTTGAGGATCAACAGCGTGCCAGACAGAAGCAGGGCCGCGAAAACCACGGCCGCAACCAGGCGGTTGACCGACCGGGAGAGCATTTCCAATCGGCGCCCTAGGTCCGGCGCCGCCCGCGCCGTGACGATCAGATCGCCCCGCTCGATCCGGCTCAGCGCCGAGGTGAGGCGCGAGGGCAAGGTGATCAGCGAACCCCCTTGCTCGGTGAGCCAGCCCAGCAGCGTATCCAGCCAATCACCGCCCTCTGCGGCCAACAGCTCCCGGGCGAATGGCCCCAGCCCCTCAAACACGTTGAAGTCGGGGTTCAACCCGGTGCAGATCCCGGAGAGGATCGCCACACACCGACCGAGGAAGATCAGGTCGTGCGGCACCTGGAAGGGCATCTCATAGAGTAGGTCGCGGAACTGGTGGGCGAATCGGTGCATCTCGGTCGGATGCATCCGGACGAGTTCCGTCATGCTCTTTCCCCAGAAACGGTCGAACATGAGCGCCTCAGCCTGCCGAATCCGGTCTACGTCGGCCCCGGGCAGAAGCACCCCCAGTTCCTGGTAGGACGTCATGAGACGATCGAGGTCTCGCCCCCCGACGGCGATGGCCAGATCCCGCAGCCCCTGCTTGGCCTCAGCCGTCAGTCGCCCGACCATGCCGAAATCGACAAACACCAGACGCCATCGGCCACCGCCCAGGGGTTCGACGAAGAGGTTGCCCGGATGTGGATCGGCGTGGAAGAAGCCTTCAACAAAGATCTGGCGCAGATAGGTGCGGAACAACCGGTCAGCCGCCTCGGCCCGATCCACGCCGGCCGCCTCGGCCGCGGCGTAGTCAGTGATCTTGATGAAGTAGACGTCCTCTAGCGTCAAGACGCGGCCGGTCGAATGCGAGGGGTAGACGCGGGGGATGCGCACCTCAGGCTCAGTGGCAAACATCTCACCGAAGCGCATGGCGTTCCGGGCCTCGGCCGCGTAGTCCACCTCTTCCCACAGCGTGCGGCTGAACTCGGCCAGCAGCCCCTCGAGGTCCGCCCGGCGCCGGATGGGCCGGTAGCGCTTGAGCCATCCGATGACCGTCCTCAGTGCCGCCAGGTCAACCTCAATGAGTGCCTTGATGTCGGGACGCTGCACCTTGACGACAACGGCCTCGCCCGAGGGCAGGCGCGCCCGGTGCACCTGACCCAGGGAGGCCGAGGCCAGAGGCGCGGGGTCGAAGGCGGCGAAGCGGTCAGCAACCGGGGCACCCAGGTCCGCCTCGACCACCGTCCGCATGGCCTCGAACGACTCAGGGTCGACCTCATCTTGCAGACCCGCGAGTTCTGCGGTGACCGATTCGGGCAGCACGTCGACCCGCGCCGAGAGAAACTGGCCGACCTTGATCCACACGCCACCCATCTCCGCGGCCAGGCAGCGGAAGCGGTGGGCCGCTCGCTGGTACCGCACAGGGGCCGTTCGCCGCGCCAGGGCTCTCAGGCCGATGCGCCGGAGGAGGACGTCCCACCAGAACACTCCCCAAAGCGTGCCAGCGAAGTAAGCCAGGACACGAAGATAGCGGAGGCGCAGGCCGCGCCGGGCACCCGGCGCGGCTGTTGAGGGGCTCGGAGGCATGGGTTAACTATACAACAAGCGAGGCTGCGCTGGAGGCGGCTGCTTCTTGCCCTTCCGCTGCGCTCTGGGCCGCTTCGGGTAGAAAGCCAGCGCCCGGACCTTCATCCAGCCGACGAGGCGACTCGAGCATCCCAACGGCCGCTGATCCACTTGGTGACCTCGGCTGCAATGGCCGGGACGACGAGGAGCGGCAGGACGAGCTCCCACTGGGCCAAGCCCAGCGGCACGGTGTTGAAGACCGGCTGCAGGAAGGGGACGTAGATCACCACCAGCAGCAGCGCCAGAGAGGAGGCTACGGCATAGAACATTGCCCGGTTGCTGAACAGTCCGATGCGCAGGAGCGGGTATCGCTCCGAGCGGGCGGTGAAGGCGCGCAACAGCTCCGAGAAGGACAGGGTGACAAAGGCCATTGTCTCGGCGTACTGCGGGGCATCGGGGTGGGCGCCCAGACCGACAAAGTACGCGATCAACGTGGCGCTGGTGATAGCCACGGTTTGCACCCCAATCCCGATCTGCATGAAGCGGTTGATGATCGGCTCCCGTGCGGGCCGCGGCGGCTGATCCATTGTGTCCGGGTCGCCCTTCTCGACGCCCAGTGCCAGCGCCGGGGCACCGTCGGTGATCAGGTTCAGCCACAAGAGCTGGATAGCCGTCAAGGGGGAGGGCAGGCCGGCCATGGTGGCCAGGAAGATGATCAGGATCTCGGCCAGGTTGCAGGAGAGCAGGTAGAAGACGAACTTGCGGATGTTGGAGTAGATGATCCGCCCCTGCTCAACGGCCGAGACGATGCTGACGTAGTTGTCATCGGTCAGGACCATGTCGGCCGTCTCTTTGGCCACATCGGTACCGGTGATCCCCATCGCCACACCGATGTCAGCTCGCTTGAGCGCCGGGGCGTCGTTGACCCCATCGCCGGTCATGGCGACGATTTGGCTGTTGCGCTTGAGTGCGTCGACGATGCGCACCTTATGCTCCGGCGAGACCCGGGCGAAGACATCCGTGCGCATCACCTCGGCCGCGAGCTCCTCATCGCCCATCCTTCCCAGATCCGATCCGGAGAGCACCTGATGTCCCTCTCGCAGCAGGTTGATGTCGCTGGCGATCGCCCGAGCCGTCTCGGGGTAGTCACCGGTGATCATCACCGTGCGGATCCCTGCCCGCCCGGCCTTCTCCAGGGCTGGGACGACCTCCGGCCGGGCCGGGTCGATCATCCCGATCAGGCCGACGAAGGTCAGCTCTCGCTCGACGGCCTCAGCCGTTGCCTCGTCGGCTACGTCAGGCTCGGCGCGGTACGCAACCGCCAATACCCGCAGCGCCCCCCGTGACATGCGGTCGTTGGCAGCCAGGATGAGCGCCCGGACCTCGTCGGTGAGGGGAGCTGGCCGGTCGTTCATCTGCTGGTAGTGCGTGCACAGATCCAGCACGATATCCGGCGCGCCCTTGGTGGCGGCCACCTCCCAGCCTCGCCGACTGGTGTCGTAGAACGGGCTGAAGTCGTCCGGTCGGGGGTCAAACACCTTGTGGACCGTCGTCATCCGCTTGCGGCTGGAGTCAAAGGGGACCTCGTCGATTCGAGGATAGGCCTGCCCGATGCTCTCGCTATGACCGCCAGCTTTGGCCGCGGCCACGATCAGAGCCCCCTCCGTCGGATCCCCAGCCAGGCGGTAGCCAGATCCCCGCCTGCCCTCTTCCGGCTTCTCCAGCGTGGCATCGTTCGCCAGCACGGCGACCCAGAGCGCTGTCTGCACCGCCGGATACTTCGCCAGGTCCATAACCTCGCCGTTGAGCCGAAACTGGCCTTGCGGGGTGTAGCCCTGCCCCGTGACGTCGATCGAGACGCCATCGACCCAGATGCGGGTGACCGTCATCTGGTTCTGGGTCAGCGTGCCGGTCTTGTCCGAGCAGATGACTGTCGCCGAGCCCAGGGTCTCGACCGAGGACAGGCGCCGGATCAACGCATGGCGCTTGATCATCTCACGCATGCCGAGGGCCAGGGTGATGGTCACCACGGCCGGCAAGCCTTCGGGGACGGCAGCGACCGCAAGGCTGACGGCGATCAGGAACAT
>CAYQUY010000034.1:0-7385 GCA_964420755.1 uncultured Anaerolineaceae bacterium | reverse complement strand
CACCGACTCGCCGGTCAGGGCCGCCTCCTCGATGCGCAGGTTGGCGCTCTCCGTCAAGCGCAGATCGGCAGGGACGTAGTTACCCGCCTCCAGCAGGACGAGATCACCGGGGACCAGCTCCCGGGAGGGAACGACTATACGATGGCCAGCGCGTATCACCTGGGCCTCGGGCGCGGCCATGCGCCGCAAAGCAGCCAGCGCCGCTTCGGCGCGGCGCTCCTGGATCACCCCCAGGAAAGCATTGAGCACGACGATGGCCATGATGGCGCCGGCTTCCACATAGTCGCCCAGGATGGCCGACAACACCGAGGCCACGATCAGGATGATGACGATGAAGTTGTTGAACTGCTGGAGGAGTTGGTGCCAGAAGGTCGGGCGAGGCGCCTCGGCCAGCTCGTTCGGGCCGTGCCGCTCGAGACGGCGGGCGGCCTCCTCCGGCGTCAGGCCGAGTTGAGGGGAAGTACCGAGCTCCACAAAGATGTCGCCGGCCTCGCGGGCATGCCAGGTGTCGGCTTGCACGGAGGAGGCCTGCACTGTGTGGCTGTCCAACAATTGCTCCTTCGTCACCTTAAGAGAGACTGGGGGGCATTCCGCCCCGCCTCGCGCATTATAGCATGCGGCTCCGCTCCCCCGACTGTCACGCAGCCGACAGGGGACTGGCATCCGGCAGACAGCGGACTCTTCTTTGCCCTCAACGCGGCGATCCAAGGCCCCTCGCCCGGTGAACAGAACAGCCTACCCGATGGAAGGGAGTGCTAGAACGGTGAGGAGGTCACCGCGGTGCGCTGTACAGCCTGTCAGGCTGGTCGGCGTAGTAGTGATAGACGGGCAACTCGGGGTAGGCCGTGGCAAGCGCGGCATCCTCCGCCTCGCCCACCGAGTAAGCCAGGATGAGCGGGCTGTCAGCGAAGGGCGGCGTCAGGGTGAGCGGCGTGCCGTAGTCGGTCCAGGAGTACGCCGCATGCACAAAGACGAGCCCGCGATCGGGGGCCACCTGCTCGAAGAGTTGCACTCGCTCCCGCGAGATTCCATACAACCCTCGCAAACCGTCCAGCCGTAGGGGCGTGTAGAAGATCAGGTTGAGCAGGACCAGAACGAGAACCAGACCCGTCACGGCCAGCCGACGCGCGCGGACCCAACGTTTACCCCAGGTCCCGATCCATCCCCCCAGCCAGCCAATCCCTGCCGCGCTGGTGATGGCCACGCCCGGGAGGGCTTCATAGTAGTAGCGGGGCCCCAGCAGCCAGGAGCCGACCCAGTACGCCAGATGCACCAAGATCAGAGCCGGCAGGGCACCCAGGAGCATCCAGCCATCCCGGTTGCGGCGCAGCGCCAGGAGGCCGAAGGGGAGGAACAGCCAGGAGAGGTAGGGCCAGCCAAACAAGTCGTGCACGCCCGAGCGAAGGCTGAATCTCATGTTCATCCAGGCCCAGTACAGGTTGTGACCGGACTCGGTGGGCCCGATGCCGGGGCCGAAGCCAACCCGGTCGTACGCCCACCACAGGGTGTACGGATTCAGCCAGGGGTCGCCCGTGAGGATCCACTGCCAGAGGGGAAGAAGAGTGGCCAAAGCTCCGGCAACAAGCCCGACAGCGACGAGGCGATGGCGCTGTACCTGCCCACCCCGGAAGAGCAGGATCAGGCCATGGATGCCACAGGGCAGAGCCACCCCGACCGCCGTCATCGGGCGGGTGAGCGCCAGGAGGCCGAGGGCAAGGCCGGCCACGGCCACCAGCATCCAGGCGGGGGCTGGCAGCTTCTCCCCGGCGCGGCTCCGCCGGGGGAAGAGGTCGATCCACGCCAGCCAGAAGGCCGCGGCGAGCGCCAGGCTCAGGGCGTGCCCCATCAGGGAGCCGGACAGCATCAGGAACATTGGCGAGGTGATCGCCAGCCCCTCCGCCAGCAGGCCGATGCCCTTTCCTACGACGCGGCTGCCGAGGCGGTAGATCAGCCACGCCCCCAAACCTGCCAGCAAGGGGTTCACAAGCCAGGGCACGCCGGCCCGCACACCCAGCGAAAGCACGGCGGGCCAGCCCGGCGGGTATTTCCCGAAACGGTGGCCCTGGTAGTCGACCACGAAGGGTACCAGGAAAGCCCGGGGTGAGGGTGGCGAGGGGAGGTCAATGCGGCCATCCGCCATCACCTCCGCCTCCCACAGATTCGCCATCTCATCCTCGATGTGCGGGATGAGCTCGTAGACATCGATGGCCACCCACAGGCAGGCGAGCACGGCGGCTATGGCCAGCGTCAGAGCCAGCGCATCAGCGATTCGATTCGAGGAAGCCCTCTTTCCTGACACTGTGGCCGGCGGCCTGTCCGTCACAGGCCCGTCCTCTCGGGCTGGTGGCTGGCCTGGACCGCCTCCACCGCCGCGGGAGGCAGGGGGAGCAAGAAGAGGTGGTGCAGCAGGAAATCCTGGGGCCTCACGACGATCTCACAACACCCACCCTTCTACCGAATCAACAGCCAGACAATCGCTGCCAGCAGCCCGAGCCCGACGACAACGGTCAGGACCAGCCCGCCGACGAGGACGCCCACGGCCAGCGCCCGGCGCGTGCTTGTGCCCTCCGACGGTCCCGTCTCGGGAGGGGTGGCGGCCACAGGCCGGTTCTTCCGCGGATAGGCTGCCAGAAACAGCCCCGCCAGGAGCACGACCGTCAGCAGCGCCAGCGGGGCAAAGATCACTCCCAATCGGATGACCGTTGCCTGGGAGAGCCGGGTGACCAGGTTCTCCAGCCGTTCGGGCGACAGGTAGTACAGCCCCAGGCCGGCGAGCGATAGGAACAGCATCGGCACTGATGGCACCAGGACAAGGCCCACGCCTAGCTTGGCCAGATTGACCGACACGGAGCCCCACGGCACGCTGGGCCCGCTACCTACCTTCTTGGACTGTGCCTCAGCCTTCGGGCCGCGAGCCCTGGCAACCAGTGTGGCAAACAGTGCGGCGACCACAAGGGGAAAGAGCACGTACGGCGCCAATGTGATCGCCCGCTGAAGATAGGATGTGCCTGGCAAGGCTTCCAGGAGACGGCCAAATCGCCCTGGGGCGATGAACCGCGCCGCCCAGGCGGCGACCACCAAGAGCAGGGCGGGCGCGGCAAAGGCCAGAACCCAGGTAGAGGTGGGCACGTGCTGGGTTGGCAACGGCTGTGCCTGAGGGGTGACCGGCCTGTCCCGCGCATACAGGATCGCCAGGATGACAACGGCAAACAGCGTCGCCGGGGCGAAGAAGAGCATCGTCCGGATGACCCCTTCGCCCGGCAGACGGGTGATCACGCTCTCCAGCCGGGCCGGAGCGATGTAGAAGAGCGCCAGGGCACCGATCGAGCCCAGCAGCATTGGCAGGGCAGGGATGAGAACCAGCACCGCGGCCACGCGGACGAACCGCGGCGATCCCCGCGGCTCCCCGCGAACATCTGCTGGTCTCGGTTGGGCGGAATCCCCAGGACTGTTCCCCACCTGTTCTCCCATCGCTCAGCGACCAGGGGCTCTACGGCGCCAGGGTCACCTCGACGCTGGATAGATGGGTCTCCCCCTCAAAGACCATGCTGGGATCGGCGACGACCACCCGGCCCGGCTGCTCCCCGGCCACAAAGTAGGGCACGTCAACGCTGAACGTGCCGGGCAGGCCCCAGTCGGGGGCATCCACGATCACTGGCATGGTGGCAATGGTCATCCCATCGGCATTCTGGATGGAGACCACGAGCGTCTGCTCAAAGGAGGCGAGCCCGACGCCTTCGACGTGGGCCACGCCGCCGCTGATCGTCGCCCCGGGCACGGGGGAAGTGATGGCGATGTCTTCCGGATATGGGCTGACGGGGATGATGTGCACCGGCCCGGCCTCCGCCAGGGTGACGCCGACCGAGTTGAGATGGGTGATGCCGCCATCGCGGGGACTGTCGCTGAACACCTGAATGAAGGCGTTGCGCTCGCCAGCGATGGTGAAGGGGATATCGATCGCAAACGGGCCCCGTGTGCCGAGCTCGGCGGCAATCGTGGTTGAGGTTTGAAGGAGGACCGAACCATCGTCGAGGAAGATGCGGATGCCCAGGAATTGCTCAAAGGTTGGATCGGCGATGCCCGCCAGATGGATCGAGCCAACGAGACGGGACCCCGGGCCTGGCTCCAGGATCAGGATGGCCTCCTCCGGCCGTGGCGGGAGGGCCGAAGCGGTGGCGGGCGGGACCGCGGTCTGAGGCGGTGGAGGCAGTAGGGTCTCCGTCGCGGGCGGCGGCAGTGTCGCGGTGGGGGAGGCCGCGAGTGGGAGATTGCAGGAAGTTAGCAGGAGCACGACAACCAGTGCGCTGAGCAGGCGGGGCATGGAGGACCTCCGGATGCCGAATTCAGTGTAACTGGGCCAAACCGATTTGACATTGGAACATTTGTTCTATATAATGAGGATGCCAGCGTAGACGCCTCTCCGCCGTTTCTCGACATCGCTGGCCCGGACGGCGGAGCTGGAGGAATCTGTGTGGTTCCAGCGAAAGGCCCGGACGTCCCCCGGGGCGCCCGATCGGGAGGCTCGCTTTCTGCCCCCGCCTATTTGGCTCGGGGAGAGGCTGGCGCGGTACCGGCCTGCCCGGGCCGAGGAGGAAGCCGGCGGGGATGGCCATCTGGTGCTTGAGGCCGACGCCGAGTTGGGGAACAGAATCCGGTTGGCGGCGCGCGCCCGGGGCCTGGAGCCAGAGGTGCTGGCTGCCAACTTGCTGGCCCGCGGGCTAGAGCACGAGGCGCGGCGTGTCCGCGCCCAGGCCATCGTGGAAAGCCTCACCCCGCGCGAGCAGCAGGTCACCTGGCGCGCCGCCAGCGGCCAGACCAACCGCCAGATCGCCGAGGCGCTGGTGATCTCACCCGAGACGGTCAAGACGCACGTGGCTCATGTGCTGAAGAAGCTGGGCCTCCACAGCAAGGCTGACCTGCGGCTGCTCCTGCTTGAACTGGGGGTGAGAAGGTGGGAGGCGGGAGAGGAACCCGAGTAGGGGCGCATGATCATGCGCCCCTACAGGTCTCGGATGAAAACCCGATGGTTCTTGTAGGGGACGCCGCCGACATTCTCCAAGTCATGCCGCATCTGGACCGCGGTCTCGGCCACCTGGGTCAGATCGGCATGCAGGAATCCGGCCTCGTGGATGGTCTTCTCCATCTCGGAGTAGAGCAGGGCATTGCCACCCCGGCCCTGGAACTCGGGCAGGATGCCGGCCCCGTTGAGGGCCACCCACTTGGTGCGCTTGAACTCGATCAGCAGATCGAGCAGGCCAAACGGGAAGAGGCGCCCCTTGCTGCGCTGGATGGCCGCTGAGACGTCGGGAAAGGCGAAGAGAAAGCCCACCGGGTTCTCATCACGGGTGATGATCTTGATCAACTTGGGATCGGCGATGGTCATCAGGTTGTCGGTCAGGAACTTGATCTCCCGGTCGGTCAGCGGGTAGTACTCCCAGTTGTTGACGAAGGCCTGGTTGTAGGCCCTCCCGATTCTCGGCGCCCAGGCGACCAGCTCCCGCTTGTTCTTGAACCGCTTCACGGCCAGCCCGCTGCGGGCGGCGGCCCGGGCGGCGATCCGATGCACCCGCTCGTCCAACTTGAACTTGTCCGCCCCTAGGTAGCAGGAGATGAAGTCCACCTCTTTGCGGAACCCGAGCGCTTCGGCAAAGCGCGGGTAGTAGGGCGGGTTGTAGTTCATCATCGTCATTGCGGGCCGGAACTCGAAGCCCTCGACCAGCATGCCGTAGCCGTCCAGGGCGCCGAAGCCTTTGGGGCCGACGATCTGGGTCAGTCCCCTAGCGCGCGCCCACTCGAAGCCTCGTTCAAAGAGAGTCCGGGCGACCTCGAGGTCGTCGACGCACTCAAACAGGTAGAACTGCGCCTGCTGCTTGCCGTGATACCGATTGTAGAGGCGGTTCTCCAGCAGGGCGATTCGCCCAACGTCCTCGCCGTCGCGCCGGGCCAGGAAGAACTCGGCGGCCGAGTGCTCGTAGAAGGGATGCTTGTCCGGGTTGAGCTGGGTAGCAGCATCGATCAGGATCGGCGGAACCCACAGGGGATTCCCACGGTACAGGCGGAAGGGAAGGTGAAGGAAGCGGCGGACCTCGCCCCGGTTGGCGGTGTTAACCTTCTCGACGGTTACCATGCCCTCCTCCTGGGATCGTGAGATTGTATCACCGCCCCAATCCGTCTACAATCAGGCGGTGACTCGCAAGGGAGACCAGCATCGATGATGGATCTGCTGCGCCGAATCTTCAGCGCATTGTTCGCCCTACTCACCACCACGCGCGTGGAGGGCCTTCATAACGTGCCGCCCCAAGGCCCCTACATCCTGGCTACGAATCATCTGAGCCGGATCGACGTGGCACTGATCGGATCCTTGTTCGCCAAGAAAGACTTGACCGGTTGGGCTGCCGAAAAGTATGAGCGGCATTGGTTCTTCGGCACAATCCTGCGCCTGGGCGGGATCATCTTCATCCGCCGCGGCGAGGTCGACCGGCGGGCCCTGGGCTCAGCGGTGGAGTGGCTGCGGGCGGGCAAGATCTTCGGCATGTCCCCGGAGGGGACCCGGAGCAAGACCGGGGCGCTGATTCGGGCCAAGACTGGCGCGGCCTACCTGGCCATGCAGACCGGTGCCCCCATCGTCCCTATCGCCCTCACCGGAACCGAAAGCGCCATCCGCGATCTCCTCCGACTGCGGCGGCCCTATCTGACCGTCCGCGTCGGGGAACCCTTCACCCTTCCCCCCGTCCCCGAAGATGATCGCACCAACGGCCTGCGCCGCAATACTGATGAGATCATGTGCCGCATCGCCGCCATGCTGCCGCCCCAGTACCGAGGCATCTACGCCGATCACCCCCGGCTGAAGGAGCTCCTGGCCGAGGCTGAAGCCCATCTCTAGGTTGGACACTGCAAGCAGGCGCTTTTCCCTGACGTCGGCCAATCGTTCGCGTTTGGTAGGTCTGGCAGCTGCCGGTATCCCCTATAATGACCAAATAGACGACAGGGCGAAGTGGCTATTCCTTTCCTCGCTCGAGGGGTAGAACGATCGTCCCAGCCGAGCGACAGGAGGCAAGGCGCGTGTCTGGCTCGAGGGCGGTTCCGAAGACCGTCGTCGCTGGCGCACTGGGCGAGTGTGCCCATGTTGCCGGCGTGCTCAACTTCCTGAGGCTGGCCGAGGCGGCGGGCTGGCGGACGGTCTTCCTTGGCCCGGCGGTCCCCGTCGATGACTTTGTGGCCGCGCTACGGCGCGAAAAGGCCGATCTGGTCGGCGTGTCCTACCGCCTGACGCCGGAGACCGGCGAACGGCTCCTGGGAGAGTTCGCCGAACAGGCCTCCGATCTGCATGCCGCCGGCGTGCGTTTCGCCTTCGGCGGAACTCCGCCCGTGGCGGATCGCGCCCG
>CAYQUY010000033.1:0-13853 GCA_964420755.1 uncultured Anaerolineaceae bacterium | reverse complement strand
GCCGCCATCTGCGGGATTACCTCTTGTAGCCAGTTCGATTCGAATCTGCGTGGGCCTGGGGGAATCGCCTCTAGCCACCTTCCCACCGATGGGCACTAGCGAACGCCGGCCTCTGGACGGGGCGGTGCTTTGGGACTCGGGGGGGATCTCCTGACCTCCGGCTTTGACCGCTTCCTCTCGGTGTGATAGAATGCGCCGGCAATATGGACGCATCTTATCGTAATTCGCCGAACAACGTTGGTCTGGTGAGCGATGGCTGGTGAGTATCTGCCCATCCTGGTCCTGATCGTGCTGGCGGTGGCCATGGCCGCCGCCGCCGTCCTGGTCGGCCAGGCCTTTGGCCCGCGGCGGCCATCCCCGCGCAAGGCTGAGCCGTACGAGTCCGGCATGCGTCCCTTCGGCCCCGGCCGGCGGCGGTTCCCCGTCCACTTTTATCTCGTCGCCGTCCTCTTCATCCTGATCGACATCGAAATCGTCTTCATGCTGCCCTGGGCGGTGGTCTTGCGCGACCTGCGAGCAGGGGGACTCCTGGAGATGGGCGTGTTCGTCTTCGTCCTCCTGGTGGGGTTCGTCTACGCGTGGAAGAAGGGAGCCCTCGAATGGGAGTAGAGCAGAAGCTGGGCAACCTGGGTGTGGTCACCACCAAGCTGGAGGAGGCGGTCAACTGGAGCCGCACTCGGGCGATGTGGCCGATGCTCTTCGGTCTCGCCTGCTGCGCCATCGAGATGATGAGCGCGCAGGCGTCTGAGTACGACATGAGCCGCTTCGGCATGGAGCTGATGCGGCCCAGCCCGCGGCAGAGCGACCTGATGATCGTCGCCGGGCGCGTCAGCCGCAAGATGGCGCCCGTGCTGCGGCGACTGTATGACCAGATGCCCGATCCCAAGTGGGTGATCTCGATGGGAGACTGCGCCTCCTGCGGGGGGGTGTTCAACAACTACGCCATCGTGCCGGGCGTGGATGAAGTCGTCCCCGTGGACGTTTACGTGGCGGGGTGCCCGCCGCGCCCCGAGGCTCTGATCCATGGCATCCTGACCCTGCACGCGAAGATCCAGGGCGAGACGACTAAGGATTGGGCCTAGCCCCAGCCGTCCGAGGAGGACAGACTGGAGAAGTCGTCATGAGTCACGCAGAGGCAGCCGTTTCAGCCCTGCGGGGGCAACTGGTGGAGGGTCTCCTCGACGTCGAATCGTTCCGCGACCAGACCACGGTCGTGTTGAGGCCAGAGTCGATTCTGCCGGCCTGCCGCCTCCTGCACGATGACCCTGCCCTCCGTTTCGAGTTTCTGGCGGCCCTCACCGCCGTCGACTACTGGCCCGAGGAGCCGCGCTTCGCCGTCGTCTATCAGTTCTACAGCATCCCCCATCGCACGTTTCTTGGGGCGCGGGTGCCTCTCCGCAGCCAATCCGCGAGGATCTCGAGCATCGAATCCGTCTACCCCGCCGCCAACTGGCATGAGCGGGAGGTATATGACATGTTCGGGATCGTGTTCGAGGGGCATTCCGACCTGCGGCGGATCCTGATGCCGCATGACTGGGAAGGCTACCCGCTGCGCAAGGACTACCCGCTGGGTTACGAGGAAGTCCAGTTCAGCTTCAACCACGACGAGATCGACCGCAGGAAGCCGTATGCAAAGGAGTAGGTCGCGAGATGCCGCGGCGAGAGCAGCCAGGAGGCGATCCTCCCGGTGTCTGGCACGAGGGCGGGCGGCTAGGCTGAGTCTCCATTTCGGCTGAACGGATCACGAGAATGCAGCAACCTCCGACGGAAGTCACACTGGAGGAGTTCAAGCACCTGGTCTCGAATCGCGCGATCGAGGGTGAGACCATGGTGCTCAACATGGGACCGCAGCACCCGAGCACCCATGGTGTCCTCCGGCTGCTGCTTGAGCTCGATGGGGAGACGGTCGTCAACTGTATCCCGGACATCGGCTTCCTTCATACCGGCATCGAGAAGAACATGGAGGCCAAGACCTACACCCAGGCTCTGGTCATGACCGACCGCATGGACTACCTGAACACGGTTGGCAACAATCTTGTCTACTGCCTGGCGATCGAGAAGCTGGTCGAGCTGGACGTTCCTCCTCGGGCCCAGGCGGTCCGCATCATCCTGACCGAACTGCAGCGGATCGCCTCCCACCTGGTCTGGCTGGGGACGCACGCTCTCGATCTGGCGGCGATGTCGGTCTTCCTGTACTGCTTCCGCGAGCGGGAGATGATCCTCGACATCCTGGAGATGTGTTCCGGTGCGCGGATGATGACTTCCTACATCCGACCGGGAGGCCTCTGGCGGGACGTGCCCCCGGGATTTGAGCAGGCGGTTCGGGAGTTCCTGCGAAGCTTTCCCGCCCGGATCCGCCAGTATGAAAGGTTGCTGACCAGGAACCCGCTCTGGATCGATCGTACACGGGACATCGCCGTGATCACGGGCGAGGAGGCTGTGCGCTGTGGGTTGACCGGCCCGAGCCTGAGAGGCTCCGGCGTCGACTTCGATTTGCGCAAGGCGGTCCCCTACGCGGGATACGAGGCATATTCGTTCGACGTCGCCCTGGGAACCCGCGGCGATGTCTACGACCGCTACGTGATCCGGATGGAAGAGATGCGCCAGTCGCTGCGCATCGTGCAGCAGGTGCTGGACCGCCTGCCGAACGGACCCTTCATCAGCGACAACCGCAAGTTCGTGCCGCCGCCGCGCTCTGAGCTGGGCGTCAGCATGGAGGCGCTGATCCACCATTTCAAGCTTTGGACAGAAGGCTTCATGGCGCCCAAGGGCGCCGTCTATGTGGCCGTCGAATCCCCTCGCGGCGAGTTGGGCTGCTACCTTGTTGGCGATGGCGGACCCAAACCCTACCGCGTGCACTTCAGGGCTCCGAGCTTCGCCAACTTGCAGGCGCTGCCCGAGCTGGCCAAGGGCCATCTCGTGGCGGACTTGGTAGCGATCGTCGGGAGCCTGGACATTGTGCTGGGCGATGCGGATCGGTGAGCGTCAGGCGCCCCTGGGCGGCGCTGCGGAGGCAGCCGGGGCGAGGGCACCAGGATTGAGGGATGCAAACGTTGCTGGCTGAGCAGTACCCCACAGAGGTTGAGGCCATCCTTGCCAAGCATCCGCAGGAGCGGAAGCGCTCTGCCGTCTTGCCACTGCTCCACCTAGCGCAGCGAGCCTATGGTCGGGTCACGCCAGAGGCGGTCGAGGAGATCGCCCGCCTGCTCGACATCGATCCGACCCAGGTTGGCTCGCTCGTCGGCTTCTACAGCCTCTTCTACGACCGCCCGCAGGGGAAGTACCGCCTCCAGATCTGCACCGACTTGCCCTGTGCATTGCGCGGCGCGGATGCCTTCGCCCGCGAGCTGTGCCAGCGGCTGGGAATCGAGCCCGGCGGGACGACCAGCGACGGCCTGATCACGGTCGAAACGGTGATGTGCCTGGCCGCTTGCGACAGGGCTCCCATGTTCCAGGTGCAGAGCCCCGAGGGGATCCACTACCACGAGAACCAGACCGTCGAGTCGGCTTTGGCTCTTGTAGACATGCTCCGCCGAGGGCTGGCCAATGGCTGAGCATGTTCTTCTCCGGCACCGAGATACCCCCTCCCTCGACCAGCTTGACGTCTACCTGCGGCACGGCGGGTTTGAGGCTTTCCGCAAGGTGGTCATGACCCAGACGCCGCAACAGGTGATCGATGAGGTCAAGGCCTCGGGGCTTCGAGGCAGAGGTGGAGCCGGATTCCCCACCGGGGCCAAGTGGTCCTTCCTGACGCCGGGCGTCTTTCCCCGCTATGTCGTCGCCAACGCCGACGAATCGGAGCCGGGCACCTTCAAGGATCGGGAGATCCTCGAGCACAACCCCTTCCAGTTCCTCGAAGGCGCGGCCATCTGCGCCTATGCTGCCCAGGCTGAGACTGTTTACATCTACTGCCGCGGCGAGTTCGGGGATATCACCCGTCGCCTCGAGGAGGATCTGGAGGGCTTGCGCCAGCGCGGCCTGCTAGGCGGGGGGCTGTTCGGCACAGGCTACAACCTGGATATCTACACCCACCTCGGCGCTGGGGCCTACATCTGCGGCGAGGAGACGGCGCTCCTCGAATCGATCGAGGGCAAGCTCGGCCAGCCTCGCCTCCGGCCTCCTTTCCCGGCCGCCGAGGGACTGTACCGCAAGCCCACCGTAATCAACAACGTCGAGACGCTCACCAACCTGCCGCCCATCCTCAGCCGCGGCGCGGCCTGGTATCGCTCGATGGGGACCGAGAGGAGCCCGGGTGTCAAGGTCTTCAGCCTTTCAGGCAACGTGCTCCGGCCAGGAAACTACGAATTGCCCCTGGGGACCACTTTCCGAGCCCTGATCTACGAGCACGGCGGTGGCATCCCCGGCAGCCGGCAGATTAAGGCCATCCTGCCCGCCGGTGCCTCCTCGACGATCCTTCCGGGGACGGATGCGGTTCTCGACACGCCGATGGACTACGAATCCGTCCAGGCCATCGGCTCTGCACTCGGCTCAGCCTCAATCATCGTCCTGGACGACGGCGTCGACCTGTCCTGGGCGGTCCTCAAGACGACGCGCTTCTTCGAACACGAGTCGTGCGGCAAGTGCACACCTTGCCGTGAGGGGACCTACTGGATGTCCCGCCTCGCCGAGCGCATCCAGCGGGGGGGATGCAGGCTGGAGGACATCGACCTGTTGAATGCCGTGGCGCGGCAGATCCAGAACAGGTGCCTGTGCGCCCTGGGTGAGTTTTCCACCATGGCCGTCGTTTCAGCCATCCAGCACTTCCGATCGGACTTCGTCGCTCACACGGAAGGGGCGGGATGAGCCAGGCCATGGTGACGCTGACGGTCGATGGGGTAGAGGTCGCGGTTCCCAAGGGGACGCTGATTGTCGATGCTGCCAAGCAAGCGGGCGTCGAGATCCCGGTCTTCTGCCACCACCCCAAGCTGAAGCCAGTGGGTATGTGCCGGATGTGCCTGGTGGAAATCGGGCGCCCCGTCGTCGACCGGGCCACCGGTGAAGTCCGCCTCGATCAAACCGGCCGGCCGGTGATCCAGTTTGGCCAGAAGCTCGAGACCGCCTGCACGACGCCGGTCGGGGAAGGCTGGGTGGTCCGAGGGGATACGGAGATGGTGAAGGCGGCGCGGCGGGAGATGCTCGAGTTCCTGCTCACCTCCCATCCCCTTGACTGTCCGGTCTGTGACAAGGGCGGCGAGTGCCCCTTGCAGAACCTGACGATGGCCTATGGTCCGGGCAAAAGCCGCTTCCTCCACGAAGACAAGATGCACCTGGCGAAGCGGTTGCCGCTTGGCGACCTGATCCTGCTCGACCGCGAGCGCTGCATCCAGTGTGCGAGATGCATCCGCTTCCAGGAGGAGATTGTGGGCGAGCCAGTGCTCGCGTTCAGCGAACGCGGCCGACACCTCGAGATCACCACGCTCTCTCAGCCGGGGTTCGACTCGGTATTCTCCGGGAACACGACCGACATCTGCCCGGTCGGCGCGCTCACGACGGTGGACTTCCGCTTCGAAGCCCGGCCGTGGGAGCTCAAGTCGGCGGCCTCGATCTGCCCGCATTGCCCCGTCGGCTGCAACGTGACTCTCAACGTAAGGCGCCAGCCGGACGCCGCGGGCAGGATCCTCGTCCAGCGGGTGATGCCCCGCCAGAACGAGGCGGTCAACGAGATCTGGATCTGCGACAAGGGACGGTTTGCCCACCACTTCGCCGCCAGCCCGGCCCGGCTGAGCAGCCCTCTGGTCCGCAGGAATGCCCAGCTGGTCGAGGCGAGTTGGGAGGAGGCGCTGCTGCGCGCCGCTGAGGGCCTCCGCGCCGCCGGGGCAGGCGTTGTTGGCGTCGCCGGAGGGCGGATCCCGAACGAGGACCTGTTCGTCTTCCGGCGGCTGATGGAAGGGCTTGGCGGCCGGGCGGTCCTGGCTGACCCGATGGCGGGCGGGGACCTGGTGCAGCGATTCGGCTTGCTCGCTGACCTCGGCCAACTGGGGCAGGGGGACGCCCTTCTTGTGATCGCCTCCGACTTGCAGGAGGAGGCGCCCATCTGGTGGCTGCGAGTCAAGCAGGCCGCCGACCGTGGCGCGAGCGTGATCGTCGCCAATGCCCGCGCCACCCGGCTGGATCGACATGCTACCCATCTGGTGCGCTTCCCTGTCGGGAGCGCCGCCCACGCCGCGCTGGGAATGCTCCACGCCGTGACGGCCCGGGGCGAACTGGGGGGATATGCCGCCGACGACGCTGGCAAGGAGGCGGCAGCCGCGGTGGCCTCCGCACGGATCGTGGTCATCTTCTTCGGCCGCGAGGGACTCGACTATGCTGGCACCGCCGCGCTGGCGCAGGCCTGCGCCAATCTGCTGGCCGCAACCGGACACGCCGGGCTTGAGGGGAGCGGGCTGATTGCGGTCTGGCCACACGCCAACACCCAGGGCGGCTGGGACATGGGGCTGCGGCCGGGGCCCGCTGGGCTGGCGGCGGCGTTGAAGGGCGCCAGGGCGGTCTACCTCATGGCAGCCGATCCCGCCGATGATGACCCCGACCTCGTAGCGGCACTGCGCTCGGCCGGGTCCGTCATCGCCCAGACCCTGTTCCTGACCGAGACGGCCCGCCTGGCGGACGTCGTCTTTCCCGCGCAGGCCTTCGCCGAGCGCGAGGGCACGTACACCTCTGGGGAACGTCGCGTGCAACGCACCTTCCCGGCCGTGCCGCCACTCCCGGGGTGCAAGCCCGATTGGCAGATTGTCCTGGAGATCGGCAAGCAACTGGGGTTCGATTGGACAGCCTCCTCGGCCGCGGCGGTGATGGGGGAAGTCGCGAAGAGCATCCCCGACTACGCCGGTATCAGCTATGAGCGGCTCGCCCACATCGAGCCACAGTGGCCGCATGTCGGCGGGCGCGACCTCTACTTTGGGGGCACTGCCTTTCGGAATGCCCAAGGCCTGGGGATGAAGCTGCCGCCGCGGCGGCCGACGGATGTCCCTGGCGATGCGACGTGGACGGTGCCGCCAGAACCGCCATCCGGCTCCGGGATGCTCCTGGTCCCGGTCACCCGGCTCTTCGACCGAGGCACCACCATCTTGCCCTCGAAGGTGCTCGCCCCCCGGCTGGCACCCGCTAGGCTGGAAATCAACCCGGCGGACGCGTCCCACCTGAGCATCGGCGAAGGTCAGGAGGTCGAGGTTCGGTGGAGCGAGCAAACACGACGGCTGCCTGCGGCGATCAGGGATGAGGTGCCGGGAGGCGTCGTCCTCGTGCCACGGGGCGTTGGTCTACCGCTTGAGTCACCTGTGATCGTTCAGATTCGTCCGGCAGGCTGACGGGATGAGCATAGACTTTGGACTGCTGCTCGAATGGACCGTCAAGTCGGCCATCCTGATCCTGATGGCGCTGGTCGGCTTCGCCTACCTGACGCTTTTTGAGCGCAGGGTGCTGGCGCGGATGCAAGTCCGTATCGGGCCCAATCGGGCCGGCCCCTGGGGCCTGCTGCAGCCGGTCGCCGATGGTCTCAAGCTGATCTTCAAAGAGGAGCTGATACCGGCGGGGGCAGACCGCCTGCTCTTCATCCTGGCCCCTATCGTCACTGTCGTCCCGGCGCTCATCCTGCTGGCAGTCATCCCTTTGGGCCCCGTGGTCAACCTGTTTGGCCGGCAGATCGGCCTTGGTCTGGCGGATGACATCAACGTCGGTGTGCTTTACCTTTCGGCCGTGACCTCGGTCGCCGTCTACGGTATCGTGCTGGCAGGCTGGTCCTCCAATAACAAGTATGCCCTGATGGGTGGGATCCGGTCTTCGGCGCAGATGGTCAGCTACGAGTTGGCGCTAGGTCTGGTCTTCGTTGGGCCGATCATGCTGGCGGGGTCGATGAGCCTGCGGCACATCGTGCTGGACCAAGAACACCTGTGGTACGTCTTCCTGCAGCCCATCGGCTTCCTCATCTTCTTGGTTGCCTCGCTGGCCGAGGTGAATCGGGCGCCGTTTGACATGCCGGAGGCCGAGCAGGAGTTGACGGCAGGCTACCACGTCGAGTATTCGGGGATGAAGTTCGCCCTCTTCTTCATGGCCGAGTACGTCAAGATGATCGCCGTGAGCGTGATCGCGGCCACATTGTTCCTGGGTGGCTACTGGGGGCCTCTTGTCGAGCAGGTTCCCTGGCTGGGCCCCCTGTACCTGTTTGCCAAGGTCGTGGCCCTGGTGTTTCTCCAACTGTGGGTGCGGGCGACGCTGCCCCGCTTCCGCTATGATCGGCTGATGGCCTTCGGCTGGAAGGTTCTGATGCCGTTGTCGCTGCTCAACGTCGTGGCCACGGCCCTGATCGTGGTCCTGAGGCGGTAGGGAGGTCCGGATGCAGGTGTTCGAGCTGGCGCGCGGGATGTGGACGACGCTGCGCAGCATGTTTGAGAGGCCGGTGACGATCGCCTACCCGGAGGTCAAGCGACCGGTGCGGGAGCGATTCAAGGGACGGCATGAGCTGAAGCGTTACGACAACGGCTTGGAGAAGTGCATCGGCTGCGCGTTGTGCGCCGCCGCGTGCCCGGCGGATGCCATCTTCGTTGAGGCGGGCGAGAACACCGAGGAGGCGCGCTACTCGCCCGGCGAGCGCTACGCCAGCACGTACGAGATCAACATACTGCGCTGCATCTTCTGCGGCTACTGCGAGGACGCCTGCCCGACGGAGGCCATCGTCCTGGAGCATAGCTACGAGCTATCGTTCACCGAGCGGCGCCAATCGGTTTACCCCAAGGACCTGCTGCTGGTGCCGGTTCCGCCTGGGGGCCGGCCGACGCCGATGCGGGTCGAACCAGGGACCTTCGATCGGTCGATTCCATTGATGCAGGACGCGGCATGAGACACGGGAGGTTTGGCGCGAGCAGCATAATGGGTTGCCAGACCTCTTCGCAGCCTCTCGGCGCGAGAGCGACCCCATGACACCCGACCTTCTCCTCTTCTTCGGCCTTGCGGCGATCGCGGTCGCGACGGCGGTGGGCATGCTGATCAGCCGCAACGCCGTGTACTCCGTTCTCTTCCTCGTCATCAACTTCGTGACGGTGGCCGTGATCTATCTTCTCCTGAACGCGGCCTTCATCGCCATGGTGCAAGTAAGCGTGTACGCCGGGGCGATCATGGTTCTCTTCCTCTTCGTGGTGATGCTCCTGGGGGTAGAGAGGTTGTCGGAGAAGGAGCCGCTGAGGTGGCAGCGCCCCATGGCGGTCATCCTCGGTCTAGGGCTGGTCGGCGAGGTGGCCTACGCCTTCCTCGTCTCGCGTGCGCCAGCTCCGGTGGCCCCGGCCACGCGTGAGTTTGGCAGCCCGGCAGCGGTTGGTGCACTGCTCTTCCGGGAGTATCTGCTGCCGATCGAGGTCGCCTCGCTCCTGTTGCTGGTGGCGATGGTCGGCGCGATCGTCCTCAGCCGCCGTGAGCGAAAGGGAGAGCGATGAACGTGCCGACCTCCTACCTGCTGGACCTCTCGGCGGTCCTCTTCGCTCTGGGGGTCCTGGGTGTGTTGATCCGGCGCAACGCCATCGTCGTCTTCATGTCGGTGGAGCTGATGCTGAATTCGGCCAACCTGGCCTTCATCGCCTTCGCCCGCGAGTTCCAGTCGCTGAGCGGGCAGGTGTTCGTGTTCTTCACGATTGCCGTGGCCGCGGCTGAAGTCGCGGTCGGCCTGGCACTGATCGTGACGATCTTCAAGAGCAAGCACAGCATCGACATCGATCAGGTGAGTGGCCTGAAAGGGTAGCGGCGTGGCACGTAGGGGTGTGGCATGTAGGGGCGTGGCATGTAGGGGCGTGGCATGCCACGCCCCTACGGGAGAATATGGATGCTGTCGCATGAGGTAGCGGCGGGCCAGTGGTTCGCCTACGCGCCCCTGGTCATTGCCTTCCCGATCCTGGGGCTGCTTGCGAATCTGGCTTTCGGGCGCCGGGCGGGTGAGCGCTTTGCTGGTGCCGTGGCCTGCGCCGCAGTCGGCCTCTCATTCGTGGTGGCCGTCCTTCAGTTCCTGGCGCTGCGAGTCCAGCCCGAGGGCAGCCGGGTCTTCGTCGCCGAGTGGATCCGCGTCGGCACCCTGTCCGCGCCGTGGGCACTCAAGGTCGACAGCCTGTCGGTCACCATGATGCTGATGGTCACGGGCGTCAGCGCCCTGATTCACATCTACGCCGTCGGGTACATGCACGAGGACGTGCGTTTCCGGGGCGACCCTGGCCGCTACACGCGCTTCTTCGTCTACTTCAACCTCTTCGTTGCCGCCATGTTGGTCCTCGTCATGGGCGATTCGTTCCTGACGCTGTTTGTCGGTTGGGAGGGCGTTGGTCTGTGTTCCTACCTGCTCATCGGCTTCTGGTACGAGAAGGGCGCCGATGGCATCGGCAACGCCGTCGCCGGCAAGAAAGCCTTCATCGTCAATCGCATTGGTGACTTCGGCTTCCTGATCGCCATGTTCCTGGTCTTTCGGACCTTCGGCAGCCTGCAGCTCGACGAGGTCTTCCGCCGGGCCGCGACACTTGGGCCAGCGGCCGGGGGTGTCCTGACCGCCATCACGCTTTTCATGCTTCTCGCCATCACCGGCAAGTCGGCCCAACTGCCACTCTTCGTGTGGCTGCCCGACGCCATGGCTGGCCCTACCCCGGTCTCGGCCCTGATCCATGCCGCAACCATGGTCACGGCTGGCGTCTACCTGACGGTCCGCACCCACCCTCTGTTTGCCCTGGCGCCGGTTGGTGCCGAGGCCGTCGTCTGGGTCGGCGCGATCACCGCCTTCTTCGCGGCTACGATCGCTTTGGGCCAGTATGACATCAAGAGTGTCCTGGCCTACTCGACCATCAGCCAACTGGGCTTCATGGTCTCGGCTGCCGGGATGGGGGCTTCTGTCGCAGCCATCTTCCACCTGCTCACCCACGCTTTCTTCAAGGCGCTACTGTTTCTCTCGGCCGGCTCGGTCATCCATGGCGGTGAGCGCGGCCATCAGGCCCTTGCACACCACACGCAGGGCGAGCCCTTCGACCCCAACGACATGCGCGCCATGGGCGGTCTGGCCACCCGGATGAGGACGACCTTCGCGGTTTACCTCGTCGGGGCAGTCGCCCTGGCCGGTCTGCCTCCGTTAGCCGGTTTCTTCTCCAAGGATGAGATCCTGGCCGCGGCAAGCATCCAGAGCCCGGCGGTCTTTGCGCTCCTGGCCGCCGCTGCCTTGCTGACTGCCCTCTACGTGGGCCGCCAGATCCTTCTGGTCTTCTTTGGCCGGGCGAGGTCGGAGGCGGCGGCACACGCCGTCGAGAGCCCCGCGGTGATGACGCTCCCACTCGTCGCGTTTGCACTCCTGGCCTGCCTCGGTGGGGCGCTCAACCTGCCAGGCATCCACACGCTGACTCATTGGCTGGGGCTGACCGTGGGCGAGATCCAAGATGCGCCGTTCAACCTGGCGGTGGCAGCCCTCTCGACCTCTTTGGCACTGATCGCTGCCGGCGTCGCTTGGCTCGTCTACGGACGGAACCCCCTGGAGCAGGGGGCGCCGGACCCGCTGCGACGGCTGTTGGGCCCCATCTTCTCCGGGATCGAGCAGAGGTGGAAGGTCGACGAGTTCTACGATTGGCTGGTCGTCCGTCGCTACGTCGCCCTGGCCGGATTCCTGGCCGATGTCATCGACGTCCGCTTCTGGCACGACTGGTTCCACGACACCTTGCTGGCCCGCTCCTTCCGCCAGGCTACCCGTTGGCTGGCGGAAGCCTTCGACCTGCACGTGATTGACGCCGCCGCCAACGGCCTGGCATCACTGACGCAGTCGGCCGCGCAACGCTTGCGGCGTCTGCAGACCGGCTACGTCCGCAACTACGCCCTCTCGTTCTTGCTGGGTGCGGTCGTCCTGATTGGCTACTTCCTGCTCCGCTGACGGAAGGTTGAGGACCTCCGATGAATGCTCTTGACCCGATCCTCCTGACCCTGGTTACTTTCTTTCCGGTCCTTGGCGTAGTGGTCCTGTTGCTCCTTCCGAGAGACCGCCAGGCAGCCTTGCGTTGGACGGCGCTGACCACCACATCCATCACCTTCCTGACTTCCCTCGTCGTGCTCGGCCGGTTCCAGCCCGGAAATCCTGATCTGCAGTTGGCAATCCACCTGCCGTGGATTTCGATAGCGGGTTGGCGCATTGAGTACGCCCTGGGCGTCGACGGCCTCAGCCTGCTCCTGGTCTTGCTGACCACCTTGCTGACGCCGATCTCGATCCTGTCCACCTGGACCGCGGTCGAAGAGCGGGTCAAGGAGTTCATGGTCTTCTTCCTGCTGCTCGAAGTGGGCATGGTGGGAGTTTTCCTGGCACAGGATCTCTTCCTCTTCTACATCTTCTGGGAGTTCACCCTGGTGCCGATGTATTTCCTGATCGGCATTTGGGGCGGCCCGCGCCGCATCTATGCCGCCATCAAGTTCTTCCTATACACGATGGCTGGCTCGATCCTGATGCTGCTTGCCATCCTGTGGCTGGGGCTGCGCCAGGGCACATTCTCCGTGCCTGACCTCATCGCGCAGGGAGGCATCCCTCCGGAGATTCAGACCTGGCTCTTCCTGGCCTTCGCCGCTGCCTTCGCCATCAAGGTGCCCATGTGGCCCCTGCACTCCTGGCTGCCGGACGCCCACGTGGAAGCTCCGACAGCCGGCTCGGTGATCCTGGCAGGGATCCTGCTGAAGATGGGCACGTATGGTTTCCTGCGTTTCAACCTGCCCCTGTTTCCGCAGGCATCCCTTCGGTTTGCCCCTTGGATGGCGCTCCTGGCGGTGGTCGGCATCCTCTACGGCGCGGCGGTCTCCTATGCCCAGAGTGACGTCAAGAAGCTGGTCGCCTACTCCTCCGTCAGCCATCTAGGGTTTGTCATGCTGGGGTTGTTCGCCCTGAACCCGCAGGGCATCCAGGGCAGCATTCTGCAGATGGTCAACCATGGCCTGAGCACCGGGGCCTTGTTCCTCATCGTTGGGATGATCTACGAGCGGCGGCACACGCGTGAGATGGAGGCCTTCGGCGGGCTGTGGAAAGTGATGCCGATCTATGGGGCGCTGACGCTGATCGTCACCCTGTCCTCGATGGGCTTGCCTGGGCTCAACGGCTTCGTCGGCGAGTTCACCATCCTCCTGGGAGCGTTTGGTTCCCGCGCCATCGGCTCGCCCTGGTTCGCTGGGGCCGCCGCGCTGGGTGTCATCCTGGCCGCCATCTACCTGCTGAGCATGTTCCAGAAGCTCTTCCTCGGCCCGGCCGATAAACCGGAGAACCAGGCCCTAAAGGACTTGAACGGGCGCGAAGTGGCCACGCTTGTCCCGATCCTCGTCCTTATCCTCTGGATTGGGCTCTACCCCAGGCCGTTCTTCGCACTCATGGCGCCCTCCGTTGGCAAGCTCGTTGACGTGCTCCAGGCAGCAGCCGTGGCAATGAGATAGCCGATGACCTCTCACGATCTTGTTGCTGTCCTTCCGGTGCTTCTTCTGGCCGGCTGGGCCTGTGCCCTGCTCCTTGTGGATGCCTTCCTTGGTCCAGGCCGCAGGCCCGCCGTGCCGATGCTGGCTGGCCTGGGGCTACTGTCTGCGATGGCCGCGGTCGCCCTCCGCTTCGGGCGGGGCCAGCAGGCCTTCGGCGGCATGCTGGTCGCCGATGGCTTCGCTGACTTGCTCACCCTGCTCTTTCTGGCCGCCGGGCTTCTCGGCATCGCCATCGCCTACGACTACCTCAAGCGGATGGGCATCGAGCGCGGCGAGTACTACACCCTGCTCCTGTTCAGCATCTGCGGCATGACGCTCATGGCCCACGCCGGTGACCTGCTCGTCGTCTTCCTGGCGCTCGAGCTGTTGTCCATCCCCCTCTATGTGCTGGCCGGCTTCGCCTACCCTAG
>CAYQUY010000032.1:0-14300 GCA_964420755.1 uncultured Anaerolineaceae bacterium | reverse complement strand
CTATTGCTCCTCCCCTTTCCGCCCCATTCCCTCCACGTCAAGTCAGCCTCTCGGCGGAGAGGGGGCAGGGGGGTGAGGCCGAAGCGCTTCCAGAGTGCAAAGCAGGTCTTCATCGAGCTTCCAAGGCAGGAAACAGGTAATGTGACCACAAGCGGCCCTGCCCGGACAGGTGATCCGCGTCTGTCGTGCCTGGGGCGAGCCCCCAGCCTCCACGGATGGACTTTCCTTCCGGAATGGCGCCCCTTCTCCTCACCTTCCTAGCTTTCGACAGGGAAATAGCACAGGCCTCCCGTCCCGGGTCCGGTGTGGACGGCAAGGGCAGGGGAGAGCTCGGCGATCATGGATTCGACGGCCTGGACGCGGGCCTCGACCAGGGCCTTCAGCTTCACCATCTCTTCGAGGGCGCCGGCATGGACATAGGCGATCTTGACCTTGCCCATCTTGCCCACGGCCGCCTCCACCATGTCCGCCATCATCTGGTACGCCTTGCTTCGGCTGCGGGCCTGGCCGAGGGGGACGATCACCCCATCTTCCATCCCGATGAGCGGTTTGATGTTGAGGAGCGTTCCCACCAGGCGCTTGGCCTTGCCGATGCGGCCGCCCAGGTACAGGTAGCGCAGCGTGTCTGCCGTCTGAATCATGTGGGTGATCGGGATCATGCGCTTGACCGTCGCCACGATCTGCTCCAGGGAGGCCCCTGCCAGCGCTGCCCGGGCGGCTTCGATCACCATCCACCCGTGACACATCGATACGTTGCGGGTGTCGATGACCTCGATTCGCACATCGGGCATCTGCTCGTGCGCGATCGATTGGGCCGCTGTGGCCGCCTGATAGGCCCCGCTCCCCTTCGATGTCATGTGGATGCTGACGATTTCCTCGGTTCCCTGACTCTTGGCCAGATCCTCGTACGCGCTCAGATAGTCGCCAGGCCCAGGGCTTGCTGTGGTGGGCAGCTCTCTAGCCGTGGGGAGCCAGCGAAGGAACTCATCCAGCTGAACGGTCACCAGATCCCGCAAGACTTCCTGCCCGCGGTGGATGTAGTAGGCCACCCAGCGGATGCCCAGCGCCTTGATCATCGGCTGAGGAATGCTGGCGCAGCTATCTGTCACAATCGCAACTTTGGCCAAGGGGTATCCTTTCTTGCAGATGTGACGGTGAGGATCGACGCCCCGTTGCTCACCGCCTTCCGATGCGGACCGTCCGACATGCCCAAGACGTTCGGGCGCCAGGGATTATAGTCCGGCCTCTGGATTCGCGTCCATGCGGTTCGGGGCTGGGGTGGAGACCCCCTTCTTCAGCACACCAACGTAGCAGAGCCGGCAGCATCGCCAGACTCCTGGGAGGGGCAGGTGCTCCTCAGCGAGGACCTGTGGTATCGTATGCGGCCACGGAGTGAGGCGATGGAGACACCCAAGAACTACCTCATTGACATGGACGGCGTCGTCGTCAGCGGAAGTGCGCTCATCCCTGGCGCAGACGACTTCATCAAGCGCCTGAAGAAGGGTGGGCTCGAGTATCTCGTCCTGACGAACACATCGATCTACACACCCCGCGACCTGGCGCACCGGCTGCAGTCGCTGGGTCTCGAGATCCCGGCGCGCCGGATCTTCACCTCGGCCTTGGCGACGGCCCGGTTCCTCCAGTCGCAGAAGCCGAACGGCAAGGCCTTTGTCGTTGGCGAGAGCGGATTGACCGAGGCCCTCCACGAGACCGGGTACGTGATCACGGAAATCGAGCCGGACTACGTCGTGCTCGGGGAGACCCTCGGTTACAACCTTGGCATCATCACCACGGCCATTCGACTGGTGTCAGCGGGAGCCCGTTTTGTTGCCACCAATCCGGATCCGGTGGGGCCGTCGGCGGAGGGCATCGTCCCCTCGTGCGGCGCCATGGCCGCACTCATCGAGCGCGCCACAGGTGTCGCCCCGTTCTTCGTGGGCAAGCCCAACCCCATGATGATGCGCTACGCCCTCAACCATCTTGGCTGGCACTCGGAGAGCACGGTGGTCATCGGGGACCGGATGGATACGGACGTCGTGGCCGGTGTGCAAAGTGGTCTGGAGACCATTCTTGTCCTGACCGGGGTCACCCGCCGAGAGGATGTCTCCCGATACCCATACCAGCCCAGCCGCATCCTGGGTTCTGTGGCCGACATTGTCGTCTAGCCAAGAATGTCCGCAGGGCAGGAGCCAGGCCTCCCACAAGGCAGCACTCAACAGACAATGGCAACAGCAGCGCTCCTCACAATCGTGAACGTCGGCTACCGCTCGACCAACTACTGGGTTGTCAGCGGGGACACGTCCCGCTTGCTCGTCGACGTCGGCTGGCCAGGTACCATAGGAACAATGAAGGCGAATCTCAAGAGGATGGGCGTGCCCCTTCACGAGATCCGCTACGCACTCGCCACGCACTACCACATTGACCATGCTGGCCTTGCCGAGGAGCTCAAACGAGAAGGGGTTCCTCTCCTCGTTCTGGAGGTGCAGGTGGCGGCCATCCCCCTAATGAAGACTTGGACCAAGCCCCGAGACAAGTACGTCGAAATCACAACTGACGGGAATGTAACCATCTCGTTCCAGGAGAGCCGTCAGCTGCTCGGCCAGATCGGGATCTCAGGCGAAATCCTGCATACACCCGGCCACTCGGCCGATAGTATCTCGCTCCTTCTGGACGATGGCTCGGCGTTTACAGGCGATCTCCCGCCGGAGTGCTTCTGCTTCGACAACCCAGTGGCCCTGAGCAGCTGGCGCCTCCTCCGAGAACGAGGGGCCGCTCGAGTGTATCCGGCCCACGGCCCCGCAAGACCGATGGATCCGACCCGGACTGGCTGAGCATCTGCCCGATGCCGCCCACATCCTGAGCAGTGCGGCAGCCAGCAGAAAGGCCGAGGGTTTGCTATGATTGGTGCCAGTTTCGTAGGAGGCATAGCAGGTATGGCCAAACCAACACGAAATGCGCTGCGCCTGCTGGGGATCGTGCTTGCCTTTGCCTTGGGGGGCTGCAACATGCCCGCTCCAGAGGTCTCCCCGGCGACAACCTCGCCCACAATCCCTTCACCGCAGGGGGCCGGTGCGGGCGCGATCGCGGGCCAGGTGTGGAGCGACGTGTGCCTTCCCACCGAGGGGCAAGCGGTCCCGGCGGGATGCATCGAGACCGCGGATGGCCTGGTGGCCGACGGCACGCCGGAGGAGGGCGAGCCGGGTATCGGCGGCGTCGTTGTCTCCATCGGCCCGGGGGCGTGCCCATCCGCCGGCTTGGCGACCTCGACCAGCTCTGGCGACGGTACATTCTCGTTCACAGACCTCGCCGCCGGCCTGTACTGCGTCTCGATCGATCCCACCGGGCAGGACGTGCTCATGACGCGCGGAGGCGGCTGGACCTACCCGTCGGGCATGCCGCTGACGGGAATCGCCACCCAGGCCGTCGCTCTGGCGGAGGCTGAGGTCCGAGGTGATGTCAACTTCGGCTGGGCCTACCGGGCGCTGCCCACTGCCACGGCGGCTCCCACCACTACCCCTGAGCCGACGTCGACCTCGACTCCCTCGCCAACGGCCGCCGTGACTGCAACCGCCACGCTCAGCCCGACGCCCACGCAGCCGAGCACCGATCCTCGCCTCCACCTCGGATCACCGACCTGGCAGGACACATTCGACACCGTCGCCAACTGGCCCCTCTATGAGGACGAACACGTCCGCTTTGAGATCGAGGGCGGTCTCCTACGCATGACCGCCTTCAATCCGGATAGCTGGGACGGCTGGATGTTGACCTGGGCGAACGTAGGCGACATCTACCTGGAAATGAGCGTCACGACCGGCGACTGTGGCGGCCTCGACCACTATGGTCTGATGCTGCGCTCGAGCTCGACCGACAAGGGATTCGTCGGCTACCTGTTTGGCCTTTCCTGCAATGGCCGCTATTCGCTCCGAATCTGGAATGGGGAGGCCTATCGGACGCTCGTTGGCTGGACCCAGAGCGACCGCATCATCCAGGGCGCGCGTGCGACGAACCGCATCGGGATTTGGTCTGAGGGGAATCGTCTCCGGTTGTATGCCAACGGAAGCCTGCTCACCGAGGTTACCGACAGCACGTACAGCACGGGCCTCTTCGGCGTCTTCGTCGGATCGGCCAACACACGTGACTTCACCGTGGAGGTGCCTGAGATCGTCTACTGGGCGCTGCCCTGAGTTGGGCTGGCTGCGATGATCCGCCGGTTAGCTTGACAGGCGGATGATTGCCGCCCGCCTCGACGCGAGGAGACAACCGTAGCCGAGCGGGGCTGCCGCCAAAGGGCAGCCCCCTCGCGTCTCCAGGGTGTCGAGGCCCAGCGCCAACCCGCTTGGCCGCAGGCCCGTCCGGGAGGGCTTGGTCCAGTTCGAGCTCTCTCAGGTTGCCCGGCACGTGGCTCAGCTTTGCCAACCCAAGCAGGGCCGCGGCCGGAGGCCGGGTCCTCCAACCGGCTCTGCCCCGGATTGGTTCCAACGTCACCCGCAAGGCTGCCTGTCCGAGCGCAAGGCTGGCTCGTGCAAGACGCCACTTCTCCTGGAGCGGCGCTTTGTGCTATAGTGCACGCGAGCCCAGATCGTCCCGCATCAGGAGGATCGGTATGACCGCTCTCGAGAGGCCGCGTCAAGCCCTTGTGCCGAGCCAGGTATGGGGTGCCGCCGCAACGCTCTCGCCTCGGGTCCGCAAGCTGCGCGACGAGTTCTACTCCTTCTACGAGCGCGCTTACACAAACCAAGTCCGCTCCCATACCACGGGTACTCCTTGGGATGTCGTCTACCCCACCTGGAACTGGACCAATGTCCCCGAGGTCGCCCTGTTCCAGGCGGGCTATCGCTCCTATCTGCGGGCGGCGGCGGAGGCCGTGGAGCTGCCGCCAGGCTTCTGGGACGAGCCGCTCGTGGTGCGCCAGGTACTCTTCTTCCGGGAGGTCCTTGGTTCTCACCTCCCGGTACAGATTCTGGAGGGGGAGCTGATCGTCGGCTCCCACTTCAGCACGGCCCTGTCCCGTTGCTTGAAGCGCGACGAGGCCCGGCGGAGAGATCGGGAGGAGCGGCGCTTCTTGAAGGAGTGGCACGCCCTGAATGACGTGGGCGTGGGGAACTGTGGCGCGGTCCCCGGGCACCTGATACCGAACTACCCCCGCGTGCTCCGCGAGGGATGGGTTGGGATCCGCGATGAGGCTGAGGAGGTACTGGCCGACCCTGAGAGTGAGGCCGATCAGCGGGAGTTGGCCCGGGCCGTTGCCATCTGCTCCGTTGCGGTGCGGACGCTCTCGGAGCGCTACGCCGCCGCCGCCGATCACCTGGCCGCGGCCGAGGCCGATCCGGCCCGCCGGGCGGAGCTCAACGAGATCGCCCGCATCTGTCGCAAGGTTCCCTGGGAGCCGGCGGGCACCTTCCCCGAGGCACTTCAGTCACTCTGGACGACCCACATGCTGGTGATGGCGGCCGAGAGCTACCCCGGCCCCGGCGTGTCCCCTGGCAGGGTTGACCAGTACCTGTATCCCTACTACCAGGCCGACCTCGACACCGGCCGCTTGACCCGCGATCAAGCCAAGGAATGGCTCGAGTGCTGGTGGATCAAGCACAACTACGCCTACGACTTCCAGGGCTGGGTGGGGACCAACCAGGGGATCAACTCCTCCTTCGGGCAGCTTATCACGCTGGCTGGGATGAAGGCGGATGGCAGCGACGCCTCCAACGATCTGACGTATCTGATGCTCGAAGTCATCGAAGAGCTCAATCTCTTGGAGCCCAAACCCAACGTGCGCATCCATGCCCAAACACCTGACCGTCTCCTCGAGCGCGTGGTCGAAATGCTGGCCAGATGCCAGGGATCGCCTTTCTTGATGAACTTCGACGAGGCCTCGATCGCGGGTCTCCGCTGGGAGGGTGTCCCGGAGGAGAGGCTGTGGGACTACGCGCCGGTAGGCTGCCTGGAGAACACGCTGCAAGGGTGCGATCGCTCGGGCACGGTCGATGTCAACCTGAACCTGGCCAAAGCGGTGGAGCTGTCCCTCAACGATGGGCGGGACATGGCCACTGGCCGCCAGATCGGCCCGCGCACGGGCGACCCGACGACGTTCCAGACGTACGAGCAGTTTCTCGGTGCCTTCAAGGCGCAGCTCTGCAACCTCGTCGAATGGATCATCCGCGTCAACGACCTGGCCGACATCGGGCGAGCGACGTGGGAGCCTGTGCCCTATCTTGCGGCGCTCGTGGACGGGTGTCTTGAGAGCGGCGCAGACAGCGCCGCGGGAGGCGCCCGCTTCAACTTCCTCACGGTCGAGGGTGTGGCGCTGGGGACGGCCGCCGACAGCCTGGCCGCAATCAGAAAACTCGTCTTTGAGGAAGCCCAGGTTCCGATGAGCGAATTGCTCGAAGCTCTCAGGGCCAGTTTCGAAGGGCACGAGAGCCTGCGGCAGATGCTCTTGAACAAGGCCCCGAAGTATGGCAACGATGACACCTATGCGGACGAAATCGCCCGCGAGATAAGCCGGTTCTGGACCGAAGAGGTCTTTCGCCACACGTCGCCGACGGGGAAGCGCTACCGCGGCGGCTACCTCTCGTGGAACTACTGGGTGGCCTACGCCCCCACGACGGCGGCGACACCGGACGGCCGCCGGCGCGGCCAGTACCTGTCGAACGCGGTCTGCCCGGTGAATGGGATGGATCGCAAGGGTCCGACTGCTGTGATCAAGAGCGTCGGCCATCTGGGGCTCGAGACGGCTCCCAACGGGGCCAGCCACACCATCAGCCTCAGCCCCAGCCTGATGCGGAGCGCTGAACAGCGCCAGAAGTTGATGGCACTCCTGCGAGCCTACGGCAAGGTCGGAGGTACGTGCCTCCAGGTCAACGTCATCGACGCGGACACGCTGAGGCAGGCGCAGAAGCACCCCGACGAGTATCGCAACCTGCTGGTCCGGGTGACGGGCTACAACGCCTACTTCGTCGGGCTGGGCAAGGAGATCCAGGATGAAATCATCGCCCGCGAGAGTCATGGGCTCTAGGAGCTTGCGGGACGACCCTGGTTCCACCTCACCCCGTTCGCCTGTGCCTGCGCCGGTGGCGCAGCCACAGGTGCAGGCGGGGCGCGAGACCCAGCGGCCCGCCGGCCGTTCGCCCCGGCGGGCTGCGCCCTTGGGGCGCCGGCCCGAACGGGGGGCGACACCTGCCCCGAACCGCACACCTGCACCTGCGACGCACCGCACACCGTTCCGGTGTCCTGCCGGGAGGTGCGGTGCAGGTGGGTGCGGGAGACGGCCCCCCGACCCCTCGCGCAGCACCCCGACCGCCGCGAAGCGTCGCGGGGGGCTACGGAAGAGCGAGCGAGGGGCTCTCCGCCGAGAGGCTGAGCTGCACATGCACGGAGCGTGGCGGAGAGGGGGTGCGAGAGGCATCGGCAAGTTCCGCCGCCGCCCGCCCCAAGCCGGGTAGAAACGCAGCAGATTCTTGCCCGGGCAAGCAAGGCGCGTCCCTAGCCGCCCGGCAATTGCCGGGCTCGCCTCCAGAGCTGCCGCCAGAGGCGCTCCCGGTCGGTCCCCAGGAAGACCAGCAGGTCTCCAAGGGTGACCCGTTTGCGCAAGTAGGGGCCGTTCAAGAACGCGAACCGGACGGTCTCCTCCCCGATCGGTGGGGACAACTCCTCGAAGGAGGCCGGCGAGCCCACTGCTCGCAGAATCCGAACCAGCCGCTCCGGACCGAGCGTCAGGGCCTCCAAATCCTTACGCACTGAAGGCCAGTCTGCGAGGAATTGCTGGAACTCCGCCTGATGAGAGCGCCAGTTCTGCAGTTTCTCCTGGTACTCATGCCAGCACTCCTCGCCAGCTTTGCCCGAAGGGTCGACTGCCGCGAGGCTTGCTTTGATCCGCTTCTTGACATCCTCGGGCTCCGGATACGCGTGGTCAAGCCTCACCTCGTTCGGATCGAAGCCCGAAAGGAAGATCTGATACAGCAGCGAGCCGAGAACGCTGCCCAGGGCAACCTCCGTCCCGTGCAGCGCCAATGGTGTGCTTGTCCTGTCGGCCTGGAAGTCAATCACATGGGCGAGGACGTGCTCTAGCCCAGACATGGGTGCCGTGCTATGCGCCAGGGCCATGCTCAGGCCACCCAACGTGTTCAGCTTGGCAAGGACCTCCATCGCGGGGAGCGTTTGTCGGCGGATGCCCTCGGCCTCCGCCAGGAGGATGTCGTCGAGGCCGCCAAGCAACGCATTTGGCAGTCCATTGTACGCATCCCCGAGGCCCAGCCGATGGGCCAGGTACCAGTCCGGCTGGCTGACATAGAACGCCAGGAGATCCCCGACCCCGGCGGCGGTCATCTCCCTTGGCGCGTCTGCCAGGGTCCGCAGGTCGGCGACCAGGGCATCTGGGTAGCGGGATGCCTCGGTGCGCTTGATCCCTTCGCGGAGCAAGGCCGCCATACTGGAGCCGTAGGCAGTCACGCTGTTGGCGGTCGGGAAGAACACCAGCGGGGCGCGCTGGCCGGACTCCTGATCCTTCAGGAAACTCGCATGCTTGGCGATGTCGGTGATCGTCCCAGAGCCTACCGCGAGGACCGCGGCCCCCGTCTCCAGCCGCGACTGTACGGTCATGACGTGTTGCATGTCGGCGCGCACCTGGCCCGGAGCGCCGGGCTCGGCGATGACCGGCACGACGTTCCAGCCCGCCTCGGTCAAGACGCGCAGCACCAGGGGCTTGAGATCGTCGTCCCCTCGGCGCATCGGCGTCGTATCCATCACCACGAAGACAGGGAGTTTCCGATTCGCGGCAACCCTCGCCAGAATCTGCGGCAGGCGAAAGAGGGCATCCGAGGCGAAGATCATCTCCCGGATCGGCGCCTTGACCCCGAGAGGGTAGCCAGGGATCTGCTCAATGCCTTTCCAGAACGCCTTACCCGCCGCAAGATCATGGGCCAAGGCCATCCCTGCCTCCGACTCAGCCGTGGGCCAGCAGCCAATCCGCTACGGCCTGCAAGTCATCAAACACATAGTCCGGCTTGAAACGAGACTTGGCGAGATCCTCCGCCCTGGTCTCACCACTGAGCACCAGCACGCTCGGGATGCCTGCGTTCTCCCCGAGGGCGATATCTGTGTAGAGGCGGTCCCCGATCATCGCCAGGTCCTCAACCGGAAGGCCCATCTTCCTCGATGCAGCCTCGACGATCAGCCGGTTGGGCTTTCCGATCACAAGGTCCGGCTCGCGTCCGGTGGAAGCCTTGACCAGCGCCATCATGGACCCGACATCTGGCATGAAGCCAGTCTCGGTCGGGCAGTTGAAGTCTGCATGGGTGGCGACATAAGGCACCCCGAGGCGCACAAAGTCGCACAGCTTCCACAGCCGTTCGTAGGTCAGGGTCGTGTCGAAACCCAGGAGGACGAGGTCGGGGGCGTCGGTGACCGCCCGGAAGCCGTGGGCCTCGAACTCCCCCACGAGCGACGGCGTCCCGACGACAAACACGCGGGCGCCGGGCCGCGCCATTTGCAAGTAGAGGGCCGCGGCCTCTCCGGAGGTGAAAACCTTGGTCTCCAGAATCTTCAGCCCCAGGCGGCCGATCTTCTCGGCATACTGACGCCGGTGCTTCGAGGAGTTGTTGGTCAGGAAAAGATAATCCTTGTTCTGGGCCGTCAGGACTTCGATGAAATGCAGCGACCCCTGCAAGAGATGGTCTCCGAGATAGAACGTCCCATCCATGTCGAGAAGGAAGCAGCGCACACGCGCCAGCCGTTCGGTCATCCTCGCGCCCTTCGCTCCGTCCGCCGGGGATCCTCCGGCACCTTGGCTCACCCCCGGTCGGCCGGTGGATTGGGATGTGCCGGTCCCTGAGGCACGACCGGCATGCGATTGGATAAGCACATCACAGCGGGGCCAAGACGCGGCCCCGCCTCACGTTCATCGCGCGGGAATCCTATCGCCGATGGTGGCTCGACGCAACCCCCGGATCCTGTAGGTCACCTCCCGCGCCGGCAGCGGCAGCCCCCTTGGCCTCCTGCCGCCTTGACTGCCCGGGGCCGACTAGGGATAATGGGGGCCGCACCGCCTTTGAGCACATTGGGCTCATCCCTGACTTGGCGCGTACCAGCGCCGTCTTCTCGCACCTTTCGATTCGGGCGCTGATTCCAGAGACGGGGACAGGCTTGGGGGCCTCTGGCGCGGTTCTCGCGTCTCGCCGATAGGGATGGCCTGAGGCACCCCTCCCGTGGCCACCGTCCTCTTGAGCAAAGACGATGGCTCCATCGAAGTGCCGATGACGCGCGAGTCTCATTGGGCTTGTTTCGTGGCCGGAACGTCCCGCCAGGGGATCCCCTCTCCGGCCTCCAGGGGTTAGCATGCCACCGGCACGAAGCAGCAAGGCCAAGACCAAGGGCCGCCCTTCCATCCAAGTGAACAAGTCGCCCGCTGCTGACGCCGGGACCGTCCGGGCCGCCAGGGACGTGCTCTCTGGGCGCAGCAAGAAGGGCGGCCTGGCGCGCCTGCTCCCCTTCCTCGGGCCGGCGTTCATTGCCAGCGTCGCCTACATGGATCCGGGGAACTTTGCCACCAATATACAGGGCGGCGCCCAGTTCGGCTACCTCCTCTTGTGGGTCATCGTCGGAAGCAATCTCATGGCCATGCTCATCCAGACGCTTGCCGCCAAGCTGGGGATCGCCACTGGCAACAACCTGGCAGAGCAGTGCCGCCTCCGCTTCTCCAGGCCCGTCGTGTATGCGATGTGGGTGCTGATGGAACTTGTCGCCATGGCCACCGATCTGGCCGAGTTCCTCGGCGCGGCCCTCGGGTTCAATCTGCTCTTCGGCATCCCGCTGTGGGCAGCCGGCCTCCTCACCGCGATCGTCACTTTCCTGATCCTCGGACTGGAGCGCTACGGCTTTCGCCCACTGGAGGCCGTGATCACCGCCATGATCGGTGTGGTCGCCGTGTGCTACCTGATCGAGACCATCCTTGACCGACCCGATTGGGGGACCGTCTTCTACCACGCCGTTGTGCCGCACTTCTCCGGGTCGGAAAGCGTGCTGCTTGCAGCGGGCATCCTCGGCGCCACCGTCATGCCGCACGCCATCTTCCTCCACTCTTCCCTCACCCAAGGTCGCGTCGTAGTCCGCAAGCCCGCCCAACTCCGTCGTCTGCTCCACTACGAGATCATCGACGTGCTGGTCGCCATGGGAGCGGCCGGCCTGGTCAACGCCGCCATGCTCATCATGGCCGCCTCGACTTTCTTTGTCGGCGGGCTCCACCACGTTGGCTCGATCCAGGAGGCCCATCAGACGCTCGAGCCTCTTCTCGGTCCGGCCGCCTCCTGGGTCTTCGCCATCTCCCTGCTCGCTTCTGGCCTGTCGTCCGCCTCCGTGGGAACGCTCGCCGGGCAGACCATCATGCAGGGTTTCCTCAAGCGCCACATCCCCAGTTGGATCCGCCGGCTAGTGACGATGGCACCCTCGCTCCTTGTCATCGCCATCGGCCTGGACCCAACGCGCACGCTCGTGATCAGCCAGGTCGTGCTCTCCTTCGGCCTTCCCTTTGCCATCATCCCCCTCGTCATGTTCACCGGTGACCGCAAGCTGATGGGACCGCTGGTCAACCGCGCCCTGACTAGCGTGTTGGCCTGGCTGGCCTCAGCGTTGATCATTACCCTGAACCTCTATCTGCTCCACCAGACGTTTTTCGGCAGGTGAGCCGATGCACAAATACCTCCTAGTCCCGCTTGATGGTTCGAGACTCGCCGAAGCCGCCCTGCCCGTTGCCGCCTGCTTGGCCCGGGGACTGCACGCTTCTGTCACCCTTCTTCACATCATCGAGAAGGACGCGCCCCGAGCCGTGCACGGGCATGCCCATCTCACCGGACCGGATGAGGCCCTCGACTACCTCGAAGAGGTCAGGCGCCACGCCTTCGCTCCTGATGTCGCCGTCGAGCGCCACGTACATACCGCTGAGATGAGCGACGTCGCCCGGGGCATTGTCGAGCACGCCCAGGAGCTGGCCCCTGACCTCGTGGTCATGTGCACCCATGGCCGGGGCGGCTTGCGAGGATTGCTCTTCGGGAGCATCGCCCAGCAGGTCGTGGCCCAGGGCGTTATCCCCGTCCTGCTCATCCCGCCCCGCGCTTGCCAGCGCCGCGCCCCGTTTGTCTGCCGCCGGCTGCTCGTGGCCCTGGAAGCCTCGTCTCGCCACGACGAGGCTCTGCAGCCGGGGGCGGAGCTGGCCCGAGCCTTGCAGGCCGTGCTCCACCTCCTCGTCGTTATCCCCACGCTCTCGACCCTCGCCTGGGATCAAGCTGCCCCTGGCAAGCTCTCCCCCAGCGCCATGAGCACACTTCTGGAGCTCGAGGCGGGGGGCGCCGATGACCATATCCGGCAGCATGAGGAGGAACTCCGGGCGCAGGGGCTGCAAGCCACGGTCGAAGTTCGCCGGGGGGACCCAGCCACAGTGATCGTCAAGGCTGCCCGGCGATCGGAGTCCGACCTGATCGTGATGGGCACCCACGGTCGGCGCGGTCTGGACGCCATGTGGGCGGGCAGCGTCGCACCCAAGGTCTGTGCCAGGTCACACCTTCCCCTGCTCCTAGTACCGATCTCGGAGCCGGGAGGGTCATAGCTCGGACTCGGCAAGCCGTCTTGCCGGGAAGACGGAACCGTAAAGAAGGGGCTGGGGCTCCGCCCCAACCCCTTCTTGCGTGCACTTGCGCCAGGAAGCGGCGCCCCGACGTCTCTCGTAGCAGTGCGACGAACGGCAAGAGGCCTGACCCATGATTGGCAGGCAAGCGGCCACCCACTCGTCGCCGTTCCCCCTCTATCCACTGCTGCCCCGGCTGACCGGTGAGCCCTGCCTCCCCTGTCGCCGTCTCTCGTGTCGGCGGCGCGAAACGGCAAGCTCCCGACCCGACAGCCTACCAGCGGTCGTAGCGCACCAACTCTACGGCGGGCTTGCGCTCCTTGGGCTTCGGCTCGTCCGCCGGGTACCCCAGGGGGGTGAAGACCACGGGCTCGATTTCCGCCGGGAGCCCGAGCACTTCCCTGGCCGCGGCCACATTGAAAGCTGCGATCCAGCACGTCCCCAGGCCGAGGTCGGCCGCAGCCAGGATCAGGTGGTCCATGGCGATGGCTACATCCACCTGGAAGTAGTTGCTCCCATCCTTCCGTACCCACGCCTCGCCCGGGAGGCCGCAGGCGCAGATAACCACGGGAGCCTTGACGAACCACTCCCGATCATAGATCCGCCGCAGTTCGGTCTCACGCCCCTGGGTGCGAATGATGATCAGCTGGAACGGTTGTCGGTTGGCTGCCGTCGGCGCCAGCCTCGCCGCCTCGACCACGGCTGCCACGCTTCCCTCATCGACCGGATCCGGCCGGTAGGCCCGGCAACTGTACCGGGCCTTGATCAGCTTTGAGAATTGCATCGTCTCCCTCCGTTCTATGTCGAACCGGTGCTGCCGGAGGAGTCTAGCACAGGCTGACACCTGTGGGGTCGGCGCCAGGTCTGGGAAGGACGCCGTGAGCAGCTTCACCCGGTGGCCCAACATCAACCGGCGGGATTGAGCACCCGCCCGATGAAGAGGATCGATCCGGTCGGGATGTCGCGCAGTACGAAGATGAAGGGGTGGTCGACGGCAATGAGCGTCGAATCCACAATGAGCGCCATAGGCACGATGATCCCGGTCGCTCCAGCGGCCTCAGTCCGAGCCTCGTCGACGGAGATGAAGGCCTTGTGGAAGATGTCACTGATGAACAGGCCGCCCCCACCGTCCATCCCGGAGAAATCCGCGCCCGAGAAGGCGCTGGGCATCCCCATCTCCGCCAGAACGTCAGCCAGGTTGTAGTCCGTACGATACTCGAACTTCGGCATCGTCAGCTCGACCGGTCCAGGTTGCAGCGCCTCAAGGATCTCCCCCAATCGTCCGGCTGACAGACCGTCCTCGAATTCCTCGAACCGCCCCTCCTCGGGAAGCAGGATGACCATCGCCACCTCGTTGCCCACGTACGGCAACTCGACCGCCTGAATCCCGTTCATCTGCGCGTACCGGAATGCCGCCTCTTGCGACATCATCGGCACCTGGACCACACTTTCATCCAGCAGGTGGAAATCGCCGGGTCGGGTGTCCGCCTCGTCGAATGGTCGCGCCCAGGCCGCGTTGAAGTAGACCGCATTGGCCAGCACGAGGATGGTCTCCGGCGTGAGGGCTCCTTCGGGGATGAGGTCCTCGATCCGCCCCCCGGTCTGCTCGCTCACCCATCGGTTGATGGCCTGGCGGGCTTCCTCACTCGCTGCAGCGAAGTCCACCGGCTGCAGCCCCGCGTCGTAGTTG
>CAYQUY010000031.1:0-14332 GCA_964420755.1 uncultured Anaerolineaceae bacterium | reverse complement strand
GCCCTCTTCAGACCCTCTATAGCCAATGGATAGAGGAAAGGGATAAGGATAGGGAGAGGATGCTTACAAGCTGCATGTTAGCCTCTACGCACCTAGCTCAGGAGACAAGCGTTGTACATGTTCATATCAACCCAACCAAAAATCTCTATCCCAAGCTGACCGGGCGCGAACTGCTCCGCTTTGTCGGGGACCTGTTTGGGGTGGAAGGCGCACAGGTGGAGAGACGCATCGATGAGCTCATCCGCCTCTTCGATCTGGCCGCGGCAGCCGACGACACGATTGACACCTACAGCCACGGCATGCGCCAGAAGACGGCCCTGGCGGCCGCCCTGGTGCACGACCCCAAGGTGCTGGTGTTGGACGAGCCGACCGTCGGCCTCGACCCGAAGTCGGCGCGACTGATCAAGGATATCTTGCGCCAGATGGCTGAGCGAGGCTCGGCTGTCTTCCTCTCGACGCACATCCTTGAGATCGCTGAGAACATGTGCGACCGGATCGGCATCATCGATCAGGGGCGCTTGATCGCCGTGGGCACGATGACCGAGCTGCGAGCCCTGGGCAAAGGGGAAAGCAGCCTCGAGGATATCTTCCTCAGTCTGACTGGCGGGGCAGAGTACGCCGAAATCGCCGAGGTCCTGCGATGAGCCAGGCACAGGCAGCCGCCAGCCATGCTCTGTGGCCAACGGCATGGAAGCTGATCCGAATGCGGTTGCTTCTTTCCATCAACGGTTTCCGGCGGGCCAGGCGGGGGCGTAAGGTGGGAACGATCGTCCTGGTCTTGGCTGTCGGCGGGCTCATGTACTTCGCGTTCACCGTGACCGAAGCCCTCCTCTCGTTCCTGCGCTCACCCGAGCTCACCAAGATCATCCCCAATGCGGCCGGACTCATCAACAGCCTGCCCGTGATCGTCCTGGGCGGGGCCTTTCTGGGAATCCTGCTGACCAGCTTCGGCGTCCTCCTTCAGGCGCTCTACCTCGCCGGAGACATGGACTTCCTGCTCAGCGCCCCCATTCCCATGCGGGCGGTGTTTCTGACCAAGCTCCTGCAAGCCATCCTGCCCAACTTCGGCCTGAGCTGTCCGGTCGCCCTGCCCCTGCTCTTCGGACTGGGATCCGCGGCCGGCTATCACGCTGTGTACTACCCCCTGGTGGTGCTCACGTTGGCCGCGCTGGCTCTGGCCGCGGCCGGGGTGTCCAGCCTGCTGGTGATGTTCATCGTGCGCCTCTTCCCTGCCCGACGAGTGGCCGAGATCCTGGGCTTCCTCGGCGCCCTCGTCTCGATCCTGTGCTCACAGTCCGGTCAGCTGGTCAACTTCACCGAGGCCTCCTCCAGCCAGGCGGCCGTCGCGGCCCAACTGGTCAGCCGGTTCGACGCCCCCTGGTCGCCGCTGGCTTGGGCCGGCAGAGGGCTGGTCCGCATCGGGGAGGGCGACTGGCTCTCAGGCATCGGTCTGCTGGCATTGACGCTGGGGCTCTCTGCCATGGCATTCGGGGTCGCTTTGGTCTCCGCCGAGCGCCTGTACTACAGCGGCTGGGCGAGCCTTTCAGGGAGAAGGAGACGCAAAGAGGTCACCCGCACGCCGCGAGCCCGGCGAGCGACGGCCCAGAGGTCAGTCTGGGCTCTGGCCGGGCGCGGCCTACCATCGCCAGTACGGGCGATCATCACCAAGGACCTCGCCGTCCTGCGGCGCGACCTGCGCAACATGTCGCAGCTCATCACTCCTATCGTCTTCGGAATCATCTACAGCGTGATGCTAATCCGCGGCGGGGGAGAACCGCCGGCTGGCCAGGGGGAGGCTCCGCAATGGGTCATGACGAGCTTCCAGAGCCTGTTGGCCTACGGGAATGTCGGCATTGCCCTGTTCGTGGGCTGGTTGCTTGTGATGCGGCTGGCGACAATGGGATTCTCGCACGAGGGCAAGTTCTACTGGCTGCTCAAGAGCGCGCCGGTCAAGAGCGCTCAGCTCCTGTCGGCCAAGTTCGCCGTCGCCTATCTGCCTGGTCTTGCGCTAGGATGGGCGTTCCTGGCCGTCCTCTCCTTCGTACAACACGCCAGTCCGGCCACCGCGGTCTTCACCTTCCTGACTGTGGCACTGTGCCTCGCCGGCGTGACCGGCGTCAACCTGGCCTTCGGGGTCACGGGCGCCGTGTTCAACTGGGAGGACCCCCGCCAGATGATGCGAGGTAGCAGCGGTTGCCTGAGCAGCCTCTCAAGCGCCGCGTGTCTACCGGTGTGCCTCGTCTTCTTCGCTGCGCCCGTGTTCGGTGCCACCCTCTTGGGCCTTCCGGAGATCATAGGCCAGGTTGTCGGTCTGGTCCTTGGTGGCGCCGTCAGCCTGGCCTGCGCGCTGGTACCGCTGGTCCTGGTACGCAAGCGGATCCCTGTGTTGGGGGAGAGTTAACAGGCTGGTAGAAGAGACCAGCGCAAGGGGTGAAGCAGGGGGAGAGGAGACCCTGCTTAGCTGGAGGCCCGCAGGCCCCTGAGGATCTCCCGGACAAGCCCTGGCCCGCGGTATACAAGGCCAGTGTAGACCTGGATCAGCGAGGCCCCAGCGTCGAGCTTCTCGCGCGCATCGTCGGCGCTGGAGACTCCGCCGGCCCCGACGATCGCCAGGCGGCCCGCGGTGAGCCGGGCAATGGCGCGGATGACTTCGGTCGAGCGCCGACGGAGGGGAGCCCCGCTCAACCCCCCAGTCTCGTCACGGTGAGCAGAGACCAGCCCGGTGCGATCGAGCGTCGTGTTGGTGGCGATGATGCCCTCTAGCCCGGCGCCCTCAATCGCGGCGACGGCGTCCTCCAGCTCGGCGTCGGAGAGGTCGGGCGCCAGCTTGACCAGCACGGGCACCCTGCAGCCCGATGTCGCTTGCAGCCGGCCCCGCTCGGCCGCCAACGCACCGAGCAGCTGCTCAAGCGCCTGGCGTGCCTGCAGGCGGCGCAAGCCAAGCGTATTGGGTGAAGACACATTGACTGCCAGGTAGTCTGTGTCCAGGTAGAAGGACCGCGTCAGTGAGAGGTAGTCCTCAGCAGCTGCCTCGAGCGGTGTCTCTGTCCCTTTTCCAATATTGACCCCAACGACAATGTCCTTGGGCCGGTTCCGCCGCAGCCGGCGAAGGAGCGGCTCGGCTCCTTCGTTCGGAAAGCCCATCCGGTTGATCACCCCTTGGTCCTCTGGGAGGCGGAAGATCCGGGGCCGGGGATTCCCCGGCTGGGCGCGGGGCGTGACGGTGCCCAGCTCCAGATGGCCAAACCCCAGGCAGGCCAGCCCGGCCATGGCCCGACCGTCCTTGTCGTACCCGGCAGCCATGCCCACGGGATTGGGGAAGTCGAGGCCGAAAGCCCGGGTGCGAAGGGATGGGTCAGCGGAGCGGAAGATGCGTTGAAAGAAGGCCCGCACCGGAGGGAGAGCTCCGGCCAGTGCAAGCAGGCGCAGGGTCAGGCCATGGACGTCCTCCGGCTCAAGCCTGAAGAGGAGAGGGCGGATTCGGTCGTAGAGACTCATAGGGGCCTCGCTCCTCCTCATGGTCCCTTCACAACCTTGGAAGACTCAGAGCGGCGTTCAAGAGGGTCAACAGGACCATGCCCGCGCCCTCAGCTACGGTGCTCGCTCAGGAAGCGCCGCGTCGCCTTCAGCATTTCCTGCGGCACCTTCCCGGAGCGTTCCCAATGATCGAGGAGCTGCGTGAGGGTCCGCGCGGCGTGAAGCCGATAGCCTGCTTTGGCCAGGGCGGCTCCGGCTCCGCTCTGTCGATCGATGAGGACGACGACATCGTGGACCACCAACCCGGCCGCCTGCAGCCTGTGAACGGCTTCAAGCTTGCTCTCACCCGTCGTGGCCACATCGTCGATCACGACGACCGTCTCGCCTGGCTGGAAGTCCCCTTCCACCTCCGTCCGCGTGCCGTACTCTTTCGCCTCCTTGCGGGGGTAGAGCAGAGGCCAGCCGGTCTGCAGGGAGAGCGCCGTCCCGATCGGCAGCGCGGCATAGGGCAAGGCCGCCAGCCTGTCGAACCGCAGTCCATCCAGGAGCGGACGGTAGGCGGCCGCGACCTGAGCCAGGAGATCCGGCGAGGAAACGAGCCTGCGCAGATCCAGGTAGATCGGGGAGGTCATGCCAGATCTCAGCGTGAACTCGCCGAAGCGGACGCAGCCGGCGGCCAGAAGGGCATCGGCCAACCGGGCCAGGGGAGCAGGCAATGGTCCGGGCGCCTCGCCAGGCCTGGCCCCCCGCACTTGGCTGATCGCTTGTCTGAGACGTTCAACTTCGGCGCCGGGGTCGATGGCGCGGGCGAGGGAACGGGAGAAAGGGAGGAGCAGGCCCAGGCCGTCGGCGCGGAGCCCGGCGCGGACGGCTGCCTCCAGCCCGCCGCCCTGCGCTCCGACGCCGGGTGCGAGAATCCACAGGTTGGGAGCGGCGGCCCGGGCAGAGGCCAGCGCTTCGACGTCCGTCGCCCCAACAACGAGGCCAATGTTGTCGGCCGTGTTCCAGCCCTCGGCTAACCGGGCGACGCGCTCGTACAGCGACTCGCCCTCCCGGAGCGCCAGAGACTGAAGATCCTCCGACCCAGGGTTCGAGGTCTTGCACAGCAGGAAGACGCCCCTTTCAGGATCCGACAGGAAAGGTTCGATCGAATCGCGCCCGAGGTACGGATTGAGGGTGATGGCCTGAGCGCCGAGGATCTCGAAGGCGGCCTGGGCGTAAGCGACGGCGGTCGAGGGGATGTCGCCGCGCTTGGCATCGAGAATGACGGGGATTCCCTCCGGTATGGCCGCAATGACGGCGCGCAGCGCCTCCAGTCCGGACGGGCCAAGAGCCTCGAAGAAGGCGATATTGGGCTTGAAGGCGCAGGCGCTGTCCTCGGTGCACTCGATCAGGCGCAGGCAGAAGGCCTCGGCCCCCGCGGCTGTTTGCTCGGCCAGGAACTCGCGATGTGGATCCAGGCCGACGCACACAAGCGAGTCGACGGCGCGGGCGCGGTCAGTCAGTCGGGAGAAGAATGACATACGTGATCTCCCTCTCAAGTACCAAGAGCCATGCGCCTCTTCGCTCTCGTGTGCCAGTATCCCCTGGTTCCATTCGGGTGTGGGCCCTGGCGGCGGGGCACACGACGCGGGAGCATCGGACCACAGTTCGTTGTCTCACGCTTTTCCCAGAACCATCGCCAGCAGCGCCATGCGGATGTACAGGCCATACTCCATCTGCCGGAAATAGGCGGCGCGGGGATCGTCATCCACCTCCATGCTGATCTCCCCCACCCGTGGCAACGGGTGCATCACAATCATCTCGTCCTTGGCCTTCTTGAGGGTTTCCGGCGTGATCACGTAGGCTCCCCGGACGCGCTCGTACTCTGAGAGGTCTTCAAACCGCTCCTTTTGGACCCGGGTGACATAGAGGACGTCAGTCTGCGGAAGCACCTCATCCAGCGAGGCGTGTTCCGATTGAGAGACACTCTTGGCCTCCAACTCCTTCACCAGTTCAGGCGGCATGCGCAGGATGTCGGGCGAGACGTAGTTCAGGCGGACGACAAACTGCGAGAGCAGCCGAGCCAGCGAGTGGACGGTGCGCCCGTACTTCAGGTCCCCGAGCATCGTGACGACCAGTCCGTCAACCCGGCCCAGCTCCTCCAGGATCGTGAAGAGGTCCAGCAGGGCCTGAGTGGGGTGCTCGCCGATGCCGTCCCCGGCGTTGATGATCGGCTTGTGGGCGTACTGGGCCGCCAGCGCCGAGGCTCCCACCTCCGGATGGCGCAGGACGATGACATCGGCGTAGCACTCCAGCGTGCGTACCGTGTCGGGCAGCGACTCCCCCTTGGCCACCGAAGAATAACGGACCTCGTTGATGGGAATGACGCTTCCTCCCAGCCTTTCCATCGCCGAGGTGAACGAGGAAGAGGTGCGGGTCGAAGGCTCATAGAAGAGGTTGGCCAGTATCTTCCCTTTGAGCAGGTCGAACGTGCCCACTCGTTCGACCATGGCCCGCATCTCCTTGGCGACAGCGAAGATGTACTCGAGGTCGCCCCGGCTGAACTGAGACACCGAGAGGATGTCCTTCCCGTAGAAGGGAGCTCCGCGGTGGTCACCGAAAGGCAAGTGGGGGTTTGGGGCTTTGCGTTCTGTAGGCGAGACGAAGCTAGCCATAGGGTTCCTCCTAACCAATGAGAGGTGGTGAAACGGACAACAGATCCCGGCCGAAGCCCGGCGGGCTGAGGATTTCGCCTTCGGCATAGGCGGGCCGCCCCCGCAGCACGACGCGCTGTACCCGACCTCTCAGGCGCATCCCCTGGTAGGGGGTCCATCCGCAGCGGGAATGCAGCTCGCTGGCCTTCACTTCCCAGGACAGGTCAGGGTCAACTTCAATGTAGGTCTCTGGTTGCAGGGGCAAGCCGAAGATACGCCGCGGGTTGGTGACCATGCGCAGTGTGAGGTCGTCAAACGTCAGCCGCCCTTCGGCTACCGCGGTCAGGAGAAGCCCCAACGCGGTCTCGAGTCCCGGGAAGCCCGGAGGGGGGTTCTCGCCATCCTTCTCGGCCAGCGTGTGGGGGGCGTGATCCGTGGCGAAGCAGTCGATGACGGCCAGGTTTTCCCAGAGCGCCTCGCGGTCCTCCGGGGAGGACAGAGGCGGCCGGACTTCCCCTCTCCCCGCTCCCAGCCGCGGCAAGTCGTCCGCCGACAGGAAGAGATGATGCGGGGTGACCTCGCAGGTGACCTTGAAGCCCTTCTCCTTGGCGGCGCGGATCAGGAGGATCTCCTCTCGCCGCGAGACGTGGCAGACGTGAAGCGGCCGGTCATGCAGCGTCGCCAGCAGGAGAACGGCCGCCAGGCTGCGACCCTCGGCATGGGCCGCCAGGGGCCGGTGAGCCGGCCAGTGGGCCACATGGCTGTCGAGGGAGGCGAGGTCATCCAGGCGGAGGGGCCCAAAGGTCTGATCAAGGTACATCTTGAGGCCGCAGGCCTGCGGCGCCAGGCTCGCCACGGTAGAGGCGTTGTCCGCACCCGCCCCGAGGAAGAGGCCGTAATCGCAGCGCGCCTTGGCCCGAGCAGCAGCCTGTGCCAGCCCCAGGCTGGCTGCGTCGGTCAAGGGCGGCTTGGTGTTGGGCATGGCCAGGACGGCGGTGAAGCCACCCGCCAGGGCCGCCGCTGTGCCCGTGTCAAAGTCCTCCTTGTGTGTGCCGCCGGGCTCACGCAAGTGGACGTGCGGATCGATCAGGCCTGGCAGTCGAAGCACCTTCTAGCTCCTCGGCAGGGTAGCGGATAAGAAAACGGAGCCTTGCGGCTCCGGCTCCAGAAACGAAAGCTGCCTGCCTGAGGCATTGGCCTCAGAGCAGGCGGCAGAAGGAGGTGTCACTCTCGTCCGATGGTACATCTACGAACCCTGCGCATTCTATGCCTAAGCTGACCTCTGTCAAGAGGCGGGATGCTTAAAGATTCCAATCGGAGCCCGTTTGGGGGCACTGTGTTCACGGGTGATACCGCTGCCAGAGGGCGCACATATGACCTCCCCATCCGCATTGAGAGGCGCCTCTCACGCCTGATCTGAACGGGTTCATCTCCATAGAAGAGGCTGCCGAGAAGCTCGAGTACCACGTTGAACACGTTCGGCGCATGATGCGGGGAGGCGGCAATGAATCCGCAACGTGTTTTCGGACCGTCTCTGGCGATCATGCTACAATCCGTCCTGGCAAAAGGAAAAATGACCGCTCCTTCTTCCTTGCTGAACCAATCCTCTCAAGGCCTGACCACTGCACAGGCTGCTGAACGGCTGAAGCAATACGGCCCCAACGCAATCCCCAAGACCAAACGCAACCCGCTGCTGGTGTTGCTGAGGAAATTCTGGGCCCCGGTCCCATGGATGCTCGAGATAACCGTGTTGCTCGAACTGTACCTCGGCAAGAACACCGAGGCGATCGTGATCGGGGCGTTGCTGGTTTTCAACGCCGTCTTGAGCTTCGCAGAGGAAAACCGCGCCGAGAATGCGCTGGCCCTCCTCCGTCGAAAGCTGACGGTGCAGACGCGCACCCGCCGCGACGGGCGCTGGCAACTCATCCCCGCGCGGGACCTCGTGCCGGGGGACCTGGTTCACCTGCGCATGGGCGATCTCATCCCCGCGGACGCGCGACTCGCCGATGGGATGGTCGAGATCGACGAGTCAGCTCTCACCGGCGAATCGCTTCCGGTGGAAGCTGAGGCAGGGCAGATGGCATACGCAGGCGCGGTCGTCACGCGCGGCGAAGCGACCGGCGAGATCATCGCCACGGGCGCGGGCACCAAGTTCGGCAAGACTGCCGAACTGGTGCGCGAGGCCAAAACCGCCAGCCACCTTGAGGAGATCATCTTCTCCGTCGTCAAGTATCTCGTGATAGCCGACGCCATCCTCGTGGCGCTGGTGGTGGGCTATGCCCTCTACGCCCAAATTGCCTGGCACCAGATCCTGCCATTCGCGCTCATCATCCTGGTTGCCTCGGTGCCGGTGGCGCTGCCCGCCACGTTCACCCTCGCCACTGCCCTCGGCGCGGCGGACCTGGCGAAGCGGGGCGTCCTCGTCACCCGTCTGTCAGCGATCGAAGAAGCCGCGGCGATGACCATCCTCGCCACCGACAAGACCGGCACCGTCACTGAGAACCGCCTCACCCTCACCGCGGTCCGCGCCTACCCACCGTATCGGGAGGAAGATGTCATTCGGCTCGGAGCGGAGGCCTCCCGGTCCGCCACCCAGGACCCGCTTGACATCGCCATCATCGAGGGCGCGCGCGCCCGTCAGATCGAGGCTACTGGTGAACGCCTCAGTTTCACGCCCTTTGAACCGGCGACCAAACGGTCCGAGGCGCTGATCGAGTTGACTGACGGGAGCAGGATACGGGTCCTTAAAGGTGCGCCACAGACATTCGCCACGCTCGCGGGGGGGCGGGATGTCGAAGCGGACGTTGCCGAACTGGCCGCACGCGGCAATCGGGTCCTGGCGGTCGCGTCCGGACCGGATTCCGGTCCGCTCCAATTGGCGGGGCTGCTTGGCTTGCAGGATACCCCGCGTCCCGATTCCCGGGCCCTCATCCAGCAGTTGAACGAACTGGGCGTGCGCGTCGTGATGGTGACCGGCGACGAACCCCTGACCGCCAAAGCGGTTGCTGCTCAGGTGGGCATCCCCGGTGAGCCTTGTCCCGGCGAGGCGCTGCGCAGCGTTGAGCGAAACGGCTTGCGAGACTGCAATATCTTCGCTGGCGTGTTCCCGGAGGATAAGTTTCAGCTCGTGCAAGGACTGCAAGAGCGGGGACGTATCGTTGGCATGACCGGCGACGGCGTGAATGACGCGCCTGCCCTGAAGCAGGCTGAAGTCGGGATCGCGGTTGCCAGTGCCACTGATGTGGCCAAGGCCGCGGCCAGTCTGGTGCTGACGACGCCGGGACTGAGTAACATCCTGGATGCGGTGAAAGCCAGTCGCCGCATCTACCAGCGCATGTTGACATACACGCTCAACAAGATCATCAAGACGTTCCAGATCGCGCCGTTCCTGGGCCTGGGATTCATACTTGCGCGCGAGTTTGTGGTGACCCCTGTTCTCATCATCTTGCTGTTATTCGCCAACGACTTTGTCACAATGTCCCTCGCCACGGATAACGTTTCTTGTTCCCGCAGACCGGACCGGTGGAAGATCCTGCCGCTCGTGACCGCCGCGTTTGGACTGGCTCTACCGGTGCTGCTGCTATCGTTCGGGTTCTTCCTGGTCGCCAACAACGTGCTACATCTTCCTCTTGCGCAAATGCAAACGCTGATGTTCGTGATGCTGATCTTCACCGGCCAGGCCAACGTCTACGTGGTGCGCGAACGTCATCATTTGTGGGGGTCCGCGCCCAGTCGCTGGATGCTGCTCGGCACTTTGGCAGACGTGATCCTCGCCAGCGCCTTAGCAACGCAGGGCATTCTTATGACCGCCATTCCCCTGTCGTACGTCATCATCAGTTTGCTGGTGGTGGCGTTGTATGTCCCGTGCGCGGATTGGTTGAAGATCCTGATCTTCAGGATCACCCGCATAGACTGAACTGTGGATTGGTTTCTCAATCCGAGGATTACCCCCTCACTTCTAGATCATCCGCATGTACAACATCCCCTCGGGGGCCCGGCTCGCCTCGCGCCTGGCAGCCATCACCCGCGGCCGACCGTGAGCGGTGAGCGCCTTGCCTGCTCGCAGTCGGTGAGCCGGAACAGGCACGGGCAAAGGAGTTTCGGGCCCACAGACCAACGCGTGTCGCCACTCGGGAGACGGGCCTATCCGTGCCTCCGGGGCCGATAGCGGAAACACCAGACCAGGTGGTCGTCGATCATGCCAACCGCCTGCATGAAGGCGTAGCAGATCGTCCCGCCGACAAAGCGGAACCCGCGCTCCCGCAGATCGTGGGCCATGGCCTCCGATTCGCGGTTGGTCGAGGGCAACTGCCCCCATGTCCGCGCAGGTGGATTCCGGAGGACTTCCCCGCCAGTGAATCCCCAGAGATAGTCATCGAAGGAGGCCCCGGAATCGACGATGTCAAGGTAGGCCCTGGCGTTGGCGACTGTCGCCTCAATCTTCCGGTGGTTGCGGATGAGGCCCGGGTCGGCCAGCAGTCGGTCGACGTCGTCGTGGGTGTAGCGGGCGATCATTCGCGGGTCGAACCCGCCGAAGGCACGGCGGAAGTCCTCTCGCTTGTAGAGCACGGTCCGCCAGGAAAGGCCGGCCTGGAAGAGATCGAGGATCAGATGCTCGAAGAGCACCTGGTCACCATGGAGCGGGCGGCCCCACTCCTCGTCGTGATAGGCGGCCATCAACGGATCGCCGGATCCAAAGCACCGTCGTCTGTTCATGTCAGCCGTGTCCGGAAGATGGCCGGGAAACCCACCCGGAGGGGTCCACCAGGTCACTTCGAGGGTGCGCTAGACTCGAGCAGCAGCGCCCTCCGGTAGGCGCTGCTTGACCGCTTCCTTCATGTAGCCCAGCCACTTGAGCAGGTCGTTGAACCCCTTCGTCCCACCGATGAGAAACAGCGCCGTGAGGATCCCGTCCAGCCAGTCCGCTCGAGTGAAGCCGAACGGAGCCATCAGCCGGAGTCCCAGGCCGAAGGTGAGCCCGAGGCCGACGACCAGGGAGACGAGGGCCAGGATCCACTTCTTGTGGGCCTTGATCAGGATCTCGAGCGCAGGGTCGAGCAGCTCCAGCAACTGCTGGAGGGCGATACTCGCCACCAGGGCCGGAACCACTGCCTTGACCAGGTTGTCCATGTTCGCCTCCTGCTTTGCATGCAGACAACTCGCTATCAGGATAGCACAGCCCTGGCGCTGGGTGATGACGGCTGGCGTCGGCGCATTGAAGCGCGGGCAATGCCCAAGCTAGCGGTCGCTGAGCCACGGGCTTGACTTCTGAACCAGGCTGCTGTAGAGGTTCCACAGGGCGGAGCGCCGCCGACGAGACCACCATGCTGGACAACTCCGATCTCTACCGTTCACCGGAGGGATATCAGAAGGTCATGGCCTGCTATGAGGCCGCGCTTCGACGGCTGACGGTGCCCTACGACGAGCGCATGGTGCAGACTCGCCTCGGTGAAACCCAAGTCCTGGTGGCCGGGGCCAAATCGGGGCGTCCCTTGGTGCTTTTCCATGGCTGGAACACCAATGCCGGCGGCTGGTGGCCGCAGATCAACGGTCTTGCCCTGTCCTGCCGGGTCTACGCTCCGGACACGATCGGCCAGGCCGGCAAGAGCGCACCGGTGCGGCCGTCGGTGCACGGTCCCGCCTACGGCCAGTGGGCGGCCGATGTCATCGAAGCGCTCGGCTTGCGCCAGGCCCACGTCGCGGGCGGTTCCGGCGGGGCCTGGCTGATCCTCAAGCTGGCGGACGTGGCCCCGGCGCGCATCCGGAGCGCGGTGCTCCTCGGCCCGGCGGGGATCGCCCCCATCAGGCTGGCCTTCGCATTGCGAGCGCTGGCCATTGGCTGGCTGAGGCCCAGCGAAGCCACACCCTTCGAGCTGGCCCGGCTCGTGAATCCGCCTCCGCTGAAGCGGGATGAGGACCACATCCGGGCCGATGCCCCATACAGCCTGTACTTCAAGAGCCAGTTGCCTCCGCCGACCCTGCCCGACCGCGCCCTGCGGCGCCTGGTCGCGCCGACGCTCCTGCTCGTCGGCAGACATGAGCTGATCTTCAACCCGCAGGCCGTCATGGCCAGGGCCCGCCGCCTGATCCCCAACCTGGTCGCCGCTGAGCTTGTCGAGGGCGCCGGCCACGACCTGACCTACAATCAGCCAGACTGGATCAACCTGCGCATCCTGCGCTTCCTGGACGAGGTCGAGGCCGGCCCCGCATCGTAGCCGTCAGGGCCGAGGGCCTGTCCGATGGGAAGGCCGCGGATGGACCCTCGTGGCGGTTCGGGAGGAGACCAGCGAGCCGACGGCTAGCGCTCGGGAACGGTGATGATTGGCTCCACCTGCACGGTGAAGACTAGGTAACAGGCGCCTCCTCCTTCCTCGTTGAAGGCCCGGATGAGAGTCTGGCGGCGGTCGGGGCCGCGCTCGATGGCCAGCAGATCGTCAGACGAGAAGATGTATCCTCCTGAGCATTGCAGGTCATCCGCCGTCGAGGAATCATAGTCGTAGAGCCTCATGCGGATGTCGAGCGATTCGAAGGGGCTCAGGTCCATCTGAATCGGGTTCGTCTCTCCCCAGGTCACCATGTCCGAGATCGGGTAGATGCCTCCGCTCTCCCAGGAGTAGAGCAGGCCGAAGTCGTCCATGCCCCCGATGTTGATCTCGCGGCCGTTGGCCCAAAGGGAGGCGTACATCTCGCCGCCCTCGCAGCCTTGGCCGGCCTCACAGCCAACGGAGTCGAGCGGCCCCTCGGGCGGGATATCCCGCCCCTGGAGATGGAGCTCGAAGGGGTTCTCCACGCAGTCGCCGGTCAGGCATACTGTGTTCAGTGTCTCGAAGGTCACCTGCACTCGCCGGCCCGGGCAGGCCTCGGCGGCCAACGTCACCGCGTTGCTGGGGCCCGATCGAGGCCCGGTGATTGGTTCGCCTGAGTAGGCGAACACCCAGTAGTCGTAGGTCTCGCCGCAGGGCGGTATCCCGTCCCCCTCCAGGAGAATGAGTTCTCGCGCGTCGCCCGAGGGCACCCAGAGCGGCATGTCGGCATAGAAGCTCCCGCCACGCACGACGACATAGCCGCTGATATCCCCCAGGTGCTCTTCCGGGTAGTTCCAACTCAACACGCAGGTGACGATGTTGAGGAACTCGTTCTCGTAGCAATGCTTGCTCAGACCAGACGGGCTGGGGAATGGTTCCTCACCCGAGTCGAGCAACGACCGTTCGGTAATTCGATACGCCACCCGGAACCAACCCTGCGGACCGCTGACCCAGGGTTCCAGACGGCGGCCATCCCAGTCCGTCTCCGGATGGGCCGTGGAGAGGGTGCCCAGATCGAAGACCTCCCCGCCGCTGGTCGACTCGTTGTATCCCAGGCACTGGATCATCACCGCCAGCGGTGCCCTTCCTTCGGGGATCGGGACCACCCGGCGGTTTGCCCCTCCCATGGCGACGTCGATCGCCCAGCGCTCGCTGCCGGAGAGGGCCAACGATCCCTCGGCGGGAATCCGCTCCATGTCTCCGCCGGCGATAGAGGCATAGCAGTAGACGCCGTCGTAGGCCCGGTCGACCGTCAGCGCCAGGCCCTCCACCTCCAGCCATTCCCCTGGCATGGGGGAGATCAGCCTGCCCAGGCTGCCAACCAGCCAGTCGAGTCGATCGAGGACGGGGATCGCGGCGGGAGCCTCTTCCCCCGGCGCCGCTTCGAGCGGACCAGCCTCCGCGGGCGTCCCCTCTTCGGGCGGATCCGCCGGGACACCAAGCAGCACCACGTCCCCCGACTGTAGCGACCCGGCCATGTCCGGGTGCGTCTCGGCGACCGTCTCGGCGACCGAATCCGGCACGGTCTCCAGCTGGCTCGTGTCCTCCCCCTCCTCCACGGCGTGAACCAGGTAGGCCGGAGCCCCTCCGGCGATGTCCGCGCCCTCGACTGCGACGGAGGCCTGGCCCTCCTTGCCGGTGCTGTCGTACGCCCGGACGACCAAGACGTGTGTCCCGGGCCCGGGCGGTCTCCAATCTGCCAGCAGCGGGAAGGGCGTGCTCCCTCCGGGCAGGTCACTGGTATCCACGGCCACCAACCGGTCGTCCGCCCAGAGCTCCACGACCTGCACGCCGTCGGGATCCCGGGCGTACGCCTGGACCAGAATGCCGTTCGTGATGTCGACCTGCTGGCCGATGCTCGGGGTCCGGATGATGACCTCCCTGCCGTCGCGCGCCGTGAAGCGTCTCAGGAAA